>NZ_BAABGJ010000080.1:0-28533 GCF_039541515.1 Variovorax defluvii | reverse complement strand
CGCCGAGGCGGTGCGCGAGGCCGGGCGCCGGTCGGCAACGCCCGTGGCACGCGTCGGCCGGATCGACGCGACGCGGCGGCTGCAGATCGTCGATGCCTCGGGAACGCCGATCGCGCAGCATTTCAAGGCATTCGACCATTTTTCATCCCTCGAAGAGACCAAAGACTGAATTCATCTCCGGAGATGGCACGATCGGGCACCCCCCTGTCGTTCCAACATCCGCGCCACGCCATTCGTGCGCGTGGCGGCGCGCAACCAGGCGCGTTGGGAGGCCAGCTTCTACGGCTGATCCTCGCCGCGCTGGCGCCGGGGTCGCCGCCGGAAGCCCGCCGTCTGGGCGAAGGCCGGGCGCTTCGGCGAAAATGCGCCCTTCGCCTCTACCGCGGCCCCCAGCCCGCGAGCCCGATGTCCAGTCTCCTGTCCTACAAGCTCCTGATCCCCCTGGTCTTCCTCGGCGCAGGTCTGTACGTGCATTTCCGCGGCCAGGTGCGCCATGGGCTGGGGCGGCAGCTGAGCGACCACTCGACCTTCTTCGCGCCGCTGAACGTGCTGATGTACTGGTTCTCGTCGGTGCCTTCGAAGCCCTACATCGATGTCCAGCAGTTCCCCGAACTGCGGGTGCTCGAGCAGAACTGGGAGGCCATCCGCGACGAAGGCCTGGCGCTGTTCGACGAGGGCCACATCAAGGCGGCCAAGGGCTACACCGACATCGGCTTCAACTCCTTCTTCCGCACCGGCTGGAAGCGCTTCTATCTCAACTGGTACGGCGACTTCCTGCCCTCGGCCAAGGGTTTGTGCCCCAGGACCACCGAACTGCTCGCCGGCATCCCGTCGGTGCGCGCGGCCATGTTCGCGATCCTGCCGCCGGGCGGCCGGCTGGTGCGGCACCGCGACCCCTTCGCCGGCTCGCTGCGCTACCACCTCGGCCTGAAGGTGCCGCAGGACGCAGCGAGCTGCCGCATCTTCGTCGACGGCCAGTCCTACCACTGGAAGGACGGCGAGCCGGTGATCTTCGACGAGACCTACATCCACTACGCCGAGAACCTGACCGACGAGACCCGCCTCATCCTGTTCTGCGACATCGAGCGCCCGCTCAACAACCCGATCGCGCGCTGGATCAACCGCGAGATCGGCTGGCGCATGATCAAGGCCGCGGCCACGCAGAACGAAGAGGGCGAGCCCATCGGCGGCTTGAACAAGGCCTTCGCCCAGGTCTACAAGATCCGCGTGCTGGGCAAGCGGCTGAAGGCGTGGAACAAGCCCAGCTACTACGCGGTGAAGTGGGCGATCTTCGGCGGGTTGTTCTACTGGTTGTTCTTCTGAAGCCGGACCAGGTCGAGGCGAACAGCGACGTCCACGCGGCGCTGGGCAGCACGTGGCGAAGCCCGATCCTCACTTCAGGACCTATGGGCCCAAGACGCGACGGGAGTTTCTCAGGGTCTTCGATCCTGCTGGCCGGCTGAATGTCTGCAACGCAGCGATGAGTTGACTGACGACCGACGGGCGTGGTTGGCGACGAGGGCCTGGCTAGCGCGATGCAGGAGCCAGGCCATGCCGCAGAATCCGCTATAGACCGGACGCTCGCGGCCTCGGTTGACGAATCGCAGGACTGAAGGAGACTCTGATGACAAAGACACAAGTGTTGGTGATTGGGCTGGACCCGAACCTGGTCGACTTCAGCACGATGCCAGACATGAACGCCGAAAAGGTTCGGGCCGGGCTGGAGGCGGACCAGGCAAAGCTTGCCACGCTGGGTTACGAGGCAGAACTCTGCCTGACTGATCTCGGGGATACCGCTCCAGATGTAGTTGCGCAGAAGCTCGCTGAAAAGCCGTTCAACTGCGTCGTCATCGGTGCCGGTATTCGGACAATCCCCGCTTACTTTCTTCTTTTCGAGCAGCTGGTCAACGTGGTTCACCGGGCCGCCCCCGGAGCCCGAATATGCTTCAACACCAAGCCGAGCGACACGGCGGAAGCCGTCCAGCGTTGGGCATAGCGCTGCGTTTTCCGGCAGCGCCCGGCCACCGGACGCTCACGCTCACCGCTCAATGTCCGGCTATGGCCACCTCGGAAGTCTACTGTCGGCGATCGGCGGCTCCCGCAGCGTCCTTGCCGTTGATGAAGCGCGCGCCGCAGAGCGGGCAGCGCCGAGCCAGGCTCTTGACCCACGCGCCGTATGCTTAAAAGCCTTCCAGGCCACCGTCGACCGTGGGAGAAACAGACCCCCCGTAAGGTTGGTCGATCCGCTAACATCAAACGATGCCCAGTCTCCTGCGTCGACCCATTGGCGACATCCTCCGAGATCGCAGCGATGCTCGGCGGACGATGCTGGGTGCCCAGATCCAGGAGACCCTTGAAGCGCTGAGGCACCGCGGCGTGGTCTGCGAGGTGATTGGATCATTCGCGCGCGCTAGCGCACTCATCGACGCGGAATCGGATCTGGACATCCTGGTGGAGTCCAAAGGCGGCCTTTCTGAGGCAGACGTCTGGGATGTGGCATGGACCCACCTGCGGGACGTCGATGCCGACTTGGTGTTCGCGGATCATCTGCCGGCGACGAAGGTAGCCCTGATGAAAGAGCATGCCCGTGAGTGAACACGCCTTCCAAACCCTGCTGCTGTCAAAGGCCTCGGATCTGGAGCGAGCCATGGCCGCCTTGCAAGATGCCGAGGCGAAACAGCAGCGATTGAAGTCGAACCATCCCGACGCCTATGACGAGGCGTTCCACGCCGCGGGCATCGCACAGCACATCCAAGGCATCTACACCCAGCTGGAGAGCCTGCTCAAGCAGGTGATTGAGCAAACTGATGGCAAGTTGCCAAAGAGCGAGACATGGCACCAGGATCTCATTCGTCTTGCAAGCATGGCGACGGAAGACCGGGGAGCCTTGATCGATCCCGCAGGCGCGAAGAGCCTCAAGGCTGTCTTGGGCTTCAGACATGTGGCCCGATCGAACTATGTGGGCGAGCTGGATCCGGCGCGTGTTTTTGAACACATTCCCAACACCGCCGCCGCCGTCACTGCCGTGGTCGCTGGCGTTCGGCAGTTGTTTGAACCGCCCGAGTCCCCTACGGATCGTGCAGTCGAACGCAGCGCGTGAAAGACATCTGACCAATTCCGACGTCCGCTGCAGGGCCCGTCAGGGCGATCTGAGTGCGGTCGCTGTATGACGGATCACGGCCAACAAGAGAAGTCCAAGTCACACTGCCCGACCGACCGCTCCCAGTCCTGAGCACGCCTTACCCCTGAGCCCCCTTCGGCCCATGCTCCGCTTGACACTCGGCCGGACCAGCACGCGCGCCCTGCACGGGCATTGACCGCTCGAAGCCACCCTCAGCGACTGTCATCCGAGTGAATGGAAAGCGCTTCCAGGAAACGGGAGACCATGTTGTAGGCCGCGATCGTGACCACGAGTTCGACGATCTCTTTGTGTGAGAGAAACGCACCCACGGTGGCGATGAGATCCGGCGAGACCTGAATGGCCGTCGTCATTTCATCGGTGAGCTGAAGCACCGCCCGTTGCTGTCCGGTGAATTGGTCGGACAAGGTCCAGGTCCCGAGGTCTTCCAACTGCTTCTCGGTGACCCCGGCCGCCAGCGCCAGTGGCGCGTGCTGATCGGCCTCGTACGCAGCGCCATTGAGTGCCGCCACCCGCATGATCACCAGCTCGCGCAGGTCGGCGCTCAGCGCGCAACGTTGCCGAATGGCTGTCAGGAAGTTCAGCCACCCCTCGGCGACAGCTGGGCTGTGCAACAGCATCTGGTAAAGATGCAGAACGCTGCCGCGCTCCTGCGTGATGCGCTCGACCAGCGGCGCAATGTCAGAGCGTTCGATGTCGGCGTAAGGCAGTCTTGCCATCGCTTTCCTTCAAGGCTCGGGGCCACCTGAATGCCGTGCCATATCAATCCAGCTTCACGCCGGCGGCGCGGATCACCTTGCCCCACATGGCGCGGTCGGCATGGATGAAGGCGGTGAATTCGGCCGGCGTGTTGCAGCGCAGTTCGCCGCCGTAGTCACGCCATTTCTTCGCGAGATCGGGCGACTGGCAGACCTTTCGCATGGCAGCGCTGAGCTTTTCCAGGATCGCGGGCGGCGTACCCGCCGGCGCGAGGACCCCTTGCCAGGCGATGGGCGCGTAGTCGGGCAGCCCCTGCTCCGCGAAGGTCGGCACGTTGGGGAAGCTGGGGTGCCGTTCCTTGCCCGTGATGCCCAGCAGCTTGAGCTTGCCTGCCTGGACGTTGCTCGCCGCCGCGGGCAGGCCGTCGAACATGATCTGGATCTGCCCCGCGAGCAAGTCCGAATACGGGCTGTTGCTGTTGTAGGGAACGAGGCTGGACTTCACCCCCGCCGCACTGTTGAACCACACGGCCGAGAGGTGCGAATAGGAGCCGATGCCTTGGGTGGCGACGGACACGGATTCCGGGTTGGCCTTGAGCTGCGCGATCAGTTCACGCGCGTCCTTGGCCTGGACGCCGGGGTGGGCGATCAGGCCGGTGTTGAGTACACCGAGCAGGCTGATCGGCGCGAAGTCCCGCTCGGCGTTGAAGGGCAGCTTGCCATACAGGTGCGGCACCACGGACAGCGAACTGGTCGTGCCGATGTAGAGGGAATAGCCGTCGGCCGGTGCCTTGGCTGCGACCTCGGTCCCGATGATGTTCGAGGCACCGGGCCGGTTCTCGACGAAGAACGACTGCCCGAGGATCTTGGTGAGCTCGCCCGCGAGTTCGCGTGCGTTGGCATCGGGTCCGCTGCCCGCCGGGAAGGGGGCAATGATGCGAACGGGCTTGGCGGGGTACTCGGCCTGGGCCGCGACGCCGCTGGCGCACAAGGCCAACCCTGTGGCCACCGCCAACGAGGCGGAACGAGAGGCGAGCCTCTTCAGGAATGTCATGAATGTCTCCGTTTGCGAATCCGTGCCAATCGCACTGGATCGGATCATACGAGAACATATCTCATTGTCAAATTATGAGAATAGCCATATGATTTCAATCGTCGTCGATGAGATTCCATGACTCGTTCTCGGAAGGAGACAAATTGACCCCATCAAAACCCGCATCGGACCTGCAGTTCAGCCACATCGGTCTGTATGTCACCGATCTGCCGCGCATGGCGCGCTTCTACAAGCAGGCGCTTCGCTTCACCCAGACGGACGCGGGCGATCTCGGTTCGGTGCAACTGGTGTTCCTGAGCCGCGATCCCGGCGAGCACCATCAGTTGGTGCTGGCGACGGGGCGCCCGGCCGACATGGCGTTCAACGTGGTCAACCAGATTTCCTTCCGCGTGCCTGACCTGGCAGCGCTGCGCCGCTTTCACGACCGCTTGCTGGCCGAGGGGGCCAGCGACATGCATCCGGTGACGCACGGCAACGCGGTCTCGGTCTACTGCCGCGACCCGGAAGGCAATCGGCTGGAGCTCTTCATGGATACGCCGTGGTATTGCGACCAGCCGCTGCGCGAGCCGATCGACCTGCGCCAGACTGACGAGGTCATCCTGGCGCAGGCGGAGGCCATTGCCAGACGCTTTCCGAAATTCATGAGCCGCGCCCAGTGGCAGGCCGAGGTCGCCCGCCGGATGCAGGAAGACCAGGATGCCTGAACAGTCGCCCCTCTACGACGTGGCCATCGTCGGCCTGGGGCCTACCGGCGCCACGCTGGCCAACCTGCTCGGCGCCGCAGGCCGCTCGGTGCTGGTCCTGGAGAAGGAAGCGGGCATCTTCCCGCTGCCGCGCGCCATCCACTTCGATGGCGAGGTGCTGCGCATCTTTCAGGCGGCCGGCCTGCGCGAGCGGGTGCTGGGCATCTCGCGCCCCGGCACGCAAGGCATGCATTTCGTCAACGGCGCCGGCGAGACGATGCTCATCCGCGGCGGCACGGCGGCCCTGGGGCCGCACGGTTGCGCCAACAACTACTACTTCCACCAGCCTCAGCTCGAAGCCGTGCTGCGCGACGGACTGGCGCGCTTCCCGCAAGTGCAGGTCCGGCTGCAGCATGAACTGGTCGGCGCCGGGCAGGAGGACGGCTTCGCCACGCTGCGCTATCGCTCGGCGGCAAGCGGCGAGGTGGAGATGGCGAAGGCGCGCTACGTGGTCGGTTGCGACGGCGCCCGCTCGCTCATCCGCCAGCACATCGGCAGCCCGATGGTGGACCTCGGCCTTCGGCAACCCTGGCTGGTGTTCGACGTCGTGCTCGAGCAGCCGGTCGACCTGCCGGACCACACGGTCCAGCACTGCGACCCGCAGCGCCCCATGACCTACTGCAACGTGGTCGGCGCGCGCCGCCGGTGGGAGATCATGGTGCTGCCCGACGACGACGGCGAGGCACTCGTGCGGCCCGAAAACCTTTGGCAGATGGTCGCGCGATGGGTTCGCCCCGAGCAGGCGCGTCTGGAGCGCGCGGCGATCTACACCTTTCATTCGGTGATCGCGAACGGATGGCGCAAGGGCCGGATGCTTCTCGCAGGCGACGCCTGCCACCAGACGCCGCCCTTCCTGGGCCAGGGCATGTGCGCGGGCATCCGCGACGCTTCGAACCTGGCGTGGAAGCTGGATGCGGTGCTGGCCGGGCGAGCGCCCGATGCCCTGCTCGACACCTACGAGTCCGAACGCAAGCCCCATGTGCGCGCCCTCATCGAGCTGGCCGTGCGACTGGGAAACATCATCCAGACGACCGACCCGGCCCTGGCCGCGCAACGCGATGCCAGGTTTCAGGCGGGTGGTCCCGAGATCTTCGAGCTTCCGCCCCAACTGCTGGGCTCGGGCGCATTCGACCCCACCCGGCCCGAGCTTGCAGGGCGGCCCTTTCCTCAGCCGCAGCTGCAGGACGGGCGGCTGCTGGACGAACTCCTCGAGCGGCGCAGTGCCGTCATCGGCAGCCGCCAGGCGCTGTCGACGGCATCCGCGGCCACCGCCGAACGGTGGCGGCGCAGCGGCGCCATCGTCATCGACCAGCCCGATCCCCGGCTGCAGGACTGGCTGCAGTCGCATGACGCCAGTGCCGTGATACTTCGTCCCGACCGATACATCGTCGGCGTGGCACGGTCAGGGGCTGATCTGGATCGCATTTCGCAATACCTCCCCGTCGCGCCATGAGCCATTCAACGGGGGACTGCCGTGTCCGAATCTTCAACGTCGAGCCTGGAGCGCATGCTGGGGGTGCTCGACCTCTTCGACGACACCCATCTGACGCGCACCGCGGAAGACATCGCGGCGCAGCTCGATGTCTCGCTGCCGACCAGCTACCGCTACGTGCGGCTGCTGCTGCAGGCCGGGCTGCTGCAACGCGTGGAGGACTCGCACTATGCATTGGGGCCGCGCATCATCCTGCTGGACCACTACATCCGGAAGGCAGATCCGGTGCTGAAGGTGGGCTTGCCCATCATCCGCGAACTGGTGGCCGCGACCGGATTCGACTGCGTGGTGACCGGCCTGTTCGGCCTGCAGGTGCTCGATACCTATCGGGAGATGGGTGGCGCACCGGCGACGCTCGCCTATGGCCGTGGGCGTCCGAGACCTCTCTTCCAGGGCGGTGCGCCGAAGGTGCTTCTTTCCACCTTCGGCCCCGCGCAGCTGAAGAAGGTCTTCGAGTCGCGGCACGACGAACTGGTCCAGGCCGGGCTGCCCCCGGACTGGAGCGAATTCAGGCGCCACTTCGCGGCCATCCGCAAGGCCGGCCACTACGTCTCCAAGGGGGAGCTGGAGCCGCAGCTGGCGGCCGTCGCCGCGCCCATCCTCAAGTCCGATGGCGGCGCGTGGGCCGCCATCTCCCTGGTATTCGATACCTCGCGCCTGGCCATCGTTGATCTCGACAAGGTCGTCCGCCTGATCACCGAAGCCGCGACGCGCATCGGAGGTCGGCTGGCATGACACCCACCCACCCATCCAACCCTTCAAGGAATCACCATGAAACTCATCAGCTACCAGTTCAATGGCCGGGACAGCTACGGCGCAGTGGTCGGCGACCGCGTGGTCGACCTGCGTGAGATCTTCGGCACGCGTGCGCCGGACCTGAAGGCGTTCATCGCCGCAGACCTCTTTTCGGAGGCCGCCGCCAGGATCGCCACAGCCACTGCCACGCTGCCGCTCGTGGAGGTCCGGCTGCAGCCGGTCATCCCCAACCCGGGCAAGATCTTCTGCATCGGCCTGAACTACGGCGAACACATCCGCGAGACGGGCAGGGAAGTGACGGAGAAGCCGGTGATCTTTCTACGCCTGGCAGACTCACAGCTCGCCCATGGCGAAGACATCGTGCGCCCCCGCGTCTCCGAGCGCCTGGACTACGAAGGCGAGATCGCCATCGTCATCGGCAAGCGCGGCCGCCACATCTCCGAGGCCGACGCCTGGTCGCACATCGCAGGGTACAGCTGCTACAACGACGCCAGCGTGCGCGACTGGCAGGTCCACACCTCGCAGTGGGGCCCGGGCAAGAACTTCTGGAAGACCGGCGCCTTCGGCCCGTGGATGGTGAGCGCCGACGAAATCGGGCCCGACCGGAAGATGACGCTCGTGACGCGGCTGAACGGACAGGAGATGCAGCGGACCACGACCGACATGATGGTGCACAGCATCCCGCGCCAGATTGCCTACATCTCGGCCTTCATTCCGCTGGAGGCAGGTGACGTGATCGTGACCGGCACACCCGGTGGCGTGGGCAACAAGCGCACCCCGCAGGTATTCATGAAGCCGGGCGACGTGTGCGAGGTCGAGGTGGACGCCATCGGCGTGCTGCGCAACGGCATCCGCGACGAGTAAGCAGGCGATGAGCGACGCCGACCCCGGGGCTCGAGGTCATCCATCGCGATCGCGCTAGGCTGTCTCCACGGCAGCCACGCCCGCCGTTTCCCGGCGCCGCCGTCCCGCCATGTGAACCAGCAAGGCCGTGCACAGCGCTGCGAGGCCGCTGATGCCGTATTGCCACGGCAGGGTGAGCCCCAGCGCGACGAAGGCCGTGCCCAGCAAGGCGCCGCAGATCGCCCCGATGCGTCCCAGGCCGATGATCCAGCCCAGCCCCGTCGATCGGATGTCGGTCGGGTAGACGGTGGCACAGTAGGCGCTCAGGTTGACCTGGGCGCCGACGATCAGCCCTCCGGCCTGCGCCACCGCCGCCAGCAGAACGATTCTTTCCCCGGGCGCCAGGCCGACCGCGGCCAGGGCGAGGGCCGAGGCGGCGAACGCCGCGCTGAGGGGCCACGGCGCGCCGACGCGGTCGATGATGCGCGCGAGGAGCAGCGAGCCCAGGATGCCGCCCAGGGAGAAGGTCGCCGATGTGAGGATGGCCTGGCTCAGGTCCAGGCCGCTCGCCAGGAGCAAGGTCGGCATCCAGGTGATGACGTAGACGATCACCATCTGCGTGATGAAGGAGGCGCCCCCCAGCAAGAGGCTGCTGCGCAGGTGCCCGCCCGAAAGAACCACCCGCACGGAGGCCTTTCCGCGGTGCGCCGGCTCGCCCACCACGAACCGGTCGCCATGGCCGAAGGCGCCCGCCGGGTTCAGGCGCCGCAGGCGGTCCGCGATCTCGTGCGCCCTCGTCCGCTGCGCCGCGAGAAAGCGTATCGACTCCGGCAGCAGGAAGAACAGCACGCCCAGCAACACCAGGGGAGCCACCCCGCCGATGAGGAAGACGGCATGCCATCCATGCTGGGCAAGCACATAGGCCGACAGCGGACCGCCGATGACGCCGCCCAGCGGAAACGCCGCATACATGATGCTGACCATGGTCGCGCGCACGCGGCTGGGTGCATATTCCGACACCAGCGCGATCACGTTCGACAGCGCGCCGCCCAGTCCCAGGCCCGTCAGGCCACGCACCAGGAGCAACGCGACGAATCCGTCGCACAGCGGCGTGGTCAGCGCGAACACGCCGAATGTCGCGGTGGCCGCAAGAATGGCGGGCCTGCGGCCGATCCGGTCCGCCAGCACGCCGAACAGCCCGGCGCCCATCGCCGCGCCGACGTAGTGGGCAGCGAAGATCGGCCCGAAGGCCTCCTTCGGCAACTGCCATGCGCGCGCGATCTCGGGTGCGACATAGGTGATGGCAAGGGTGTCGAAGCCATCCAGGAACGCCACCAGCGAACAGAGCACCATGACCAGCACGAGGGTTCGCCCGACGGGCGCGGCATCGACGGCGGCATCCACATCGACGACCCGGGAGTCGTGGGAGAGCGTGTGCATCCGACCCTCCTCAGACCGGACGCGCGTTCAGCACGAAGTCGTGGTGCAGCGCGTATCCGCCCTCGGCCCGGTGGACCCAGGGCGCGACCAGCGACTGCCGGACACCGAACACCGCGTCCGAATCCAGGTAGGCATCGCCGTCCTTGAACAGGTGGGTGATCAGCGTTTCGTAGCCCGGTGCCTGGATCATGAAATGCAGATGCGCCGGCCGCCACGGGTGCCGGTTCGCGGCCTTCAAAAAGCGGCCCACGGGTCCGTCGGTCGGAATCGGATAGGCCTGCGCGAGGACCGTGCGAAAGCGCAGGCGGCCCTGCGCGTCGGTACGGAACTGCCCCCGTCCCTGGGCGTGCGCCAGCCCGGGCCGCTGGACGTCGTACCGGCCCTCGGCATCGGCTTGCCAGACATCGACGACCGCGTCTGCGACCGGCGTCCCGTCCAGCCCCTTGACAGAGACGTCCACCTCGCAGGACTCGCCGACCGCGCCACGCGCGATGTCCTCGCCCTGCTCGCAGCGCGGGGCGCCTTCCACGTAGAAAGGCCCGAACACGGTCGACTCCGTGCAGCCCGCGGGCTTGTCGTTGTTCATCGAGACCGTCAGCATGGACAGCCCCAGCACATCGCTCAGAAGGATGAACTCCTGCCGCTTGTCGTCGCACTTCTGGCCGGTCTCGGTCAGGAAGCGGATGCCGGCGTACAACTCCTCCTCCGTCAGCTCGACGTCGCGCGCGAAGGCGTGCAGATGCCGCACGAGGCTGCCGAAGATCCGCCTGAGCCGGGGATCGGGCGTGTCCGACAGGCTGTCCAGTACCGCCTGCGTGATGTTGTCTTTCGAGATGTTGCGCACGTTTGTCTCCGTCGGAAGGTGATTCGACTTTCTTCAGGCCAGGGTGCAGGCTTCCTCGAACGCAAGGCGTGGCCCGCGCTCGTGCAGCCGGGCCGGGTCGCCGTGCCCGAGGGCGCAGATGAAGTTCGACTTCACCGCGGTGCCGGCGAAGAAGGCCGCATCGACCTTGGCGTTGTCGAAGCCGGACATCGGCCCGCAGTCCAGGCCGAGGGCACGCGCCGCGGCGATCAGGTAGCCGCCCTGCAGGCTGCTGTTGCGCAGCGCCGTGGTCTGCGCGAAGGCCGCCTTGGCCTCGCCCTCGAACCAGGCCTTGACGCCGGGGTTGTGGGGAAACAGCCGCGGCAGCTGCTCGTAGAAGCGGCTGTCGTAGCCGATGATCGCCACCACCGGCGCGCTCATCGCCTTGTCGACGTTGCCCGGGCTCAGGGCCTCCTTCAGCCGCTCCTTGGCCTGCGGCGTGCGCACGAAGACGAAGCGCGCGGGGGAGCAGTTGACCGAGGTCGGCCCCCATTTCATCAGCTCGTAGAGCTCGCGCAGCGTGGCGTCGGGGATCGGCTCCCCGGTCCAGCCGTTGTGGCTGCGTGCGTGGCGGAACAGGGTGTCGTGGTAGGAAGGGGCGGACATGATGCTCGACTCCTCCCTTCAGATGGACAGCGTGCCGCTCAGCGACAGCTGCTCCTGGTGGCGGGCCGCATCCATCGCCTTGGCATAGTCGGCCGTGGCCTGGTATTCGGTGGCGTCCTCGGCGACCGCGTCGATCCCGCAGACCTGGCGCGCCAGCTTGCCGTAGGTGCCGGAGCCGGAGAACTCGGCGCGCTGCATGGTCAGCATGCGGATGCTCTGCAGCGGCGTGCCATTGAAGTTCTCGAACACGAAGAGCCGGCTGCCCCAGTCGGTGAGGAACAGGTCGCGGATCACGCGGCCGATGCGCAGGCGGTCCTTCGGCCGGCCCACGGGGCCGGTGTTCATCTTCTCGAACACCGTGTTGAGCTTGGAATCCTCCCACTGGTCTTCCGTGGCGAAGAGCAGCGCGCTGCGGCCGGACAGGTCGACCAGCTCGTAGATCATCTGCGAGAAGTTTTCCAGGTACAGCGCGCGGCCGAAGTCGTAGATCAGGATGTTCGGCTTGTAGAGCCCGCCCGGCGTGGTGAAGCCCAGTTCCTCCGCCGCCACCACGTGCGCCAGCATGGCCTGGTGGAAGCCGATCAGCTTGGCGATGCGGGTCTGGACGGCGGGGATCTTGCTGGTCCCGATGTGCTCGGTGATCAGCACCGCCAGCCCGGCCATCAGCTCGGCACGCACCATCTGGCGCACCAGCGCGTGGTAGTGCAGCCAGTCGAACACGCGCTGCGGATACAGCTTCGCATGGTCGGGGTTGCCGAGGTGGAACACGTGCGACCAGGGGATGAAGACCTTGTCGAACACCGTCATGCCATCGAGTTCGTCTCCCTGCGAAGCCAGCGGATGCTCGACGCGGTCTTCCTTCACCAGGCTTTCGCGGCACACGATGGACACGCCCTTGGTCGCCACCGGCACGGCCGCGAAGATGATCTGGTCGGCGGGGATGCCGGGCCGGAAGAACACCCCGATGTGCACCCAGTCCGCGAAGGCGGTGCCGGTGGACACGGCCTTGACGCCGTCGACCACGATGCCCTTGTCGTTGCGCTCGATCACGCGCAGCCCCGGCGAGCGTGCCTGCGCCTCGGGCGTGGACCGGTCCATCTGCGGGTCGACGAAATTGGGCGCGCAGTTGTGGTCGCGCTCGCGCACGAAGGCGGCGAACTCGACGATGTTCTGCGCCAGCGGCTGGCCTTCGGTGCCGACGGACTGCTGCTGCCAGGGCATCGGGTCGTCGGTGTAGGTGCTCAGCACGTAGTTGTTGACGTCCGGCGTGCGGGGGAAGGAGGCGCCGGCCATCTCGCGCATCACCGTCTCGTGGTAGCGGCGCTTGCGCTTGAGTTCTTCCTTGGTGCGGTGGCCGAACCACATCATCGAGCGCCGCACGCCTTCGTCGTCGACGAAGGTCATCACATCCTGCAGGTCGGGGCGGTGATGCAGGTCGTAGAACTCGGCATGCCGCTGCGCGTAGTCGCGGGTCTTGGGGTGGGTGGCCACGTTGTCGATCTTCTCGTTGCCGACCCAGACGACACGGCCGTCGTCGAGCGATTCGAGGTATTGCTTTCCGGTGCGCATGGTGTTTCCTTCGCGTGATGGGGATGAGTGGGACACGGTGAAATCAGTTGAGGACGAGGGGGCGGGTGGTGGCGTAGCTGCGCTGGCAATAGACCAGTGGGTCGCCGATCGACTCGACTGCCGCGGCCTGCACCACCTCGGCCAGGAAGATGCTGTGCGTGCCCACCTCCATGGCCTGCGCGACGCGGCAGTCCAGGGCGACGACGGCGACCTTGCAATAGGGCGCTCCGGTCGCGAGCACGTCCCATTGAGCCGGCGCAAAGCGCCGCTCCATCGGGATATCTCCCACGCCGGCGAAGACCTGCGAGATCTCCGCGTGCGCCGAGCCGAGCCAGTTGACGCACAGTACGCCGTTGCGCTTGATGACCCCGTTGGCGTAGCTGCGCCGGTTCACGCATACCAGCACGGTGGCCGGCGTGTCGCACACCGAGCACACGGCCGAGCAGGTGACGCCCGCCATGCCGTGCTCGCCGTTGGTCGCGACGATCGTGACCGCCGTGGCGACGCGCGAGAGTGCGTCCCTGAACCGGGCCGGTTCGATGGGCGGGGTCGGCATCGGCACCACGGCATGCGGACGCGCGGGGGAGTTCAGTGCTGCAAGCGACATCGTCTTGTCTCCTTGGTTGAATGGAATCGGTGAAGCGCGCTGTGTGTGAACTCAATGTAGGCCGCAGGTCCCGCGCAGGCCATGCACGCGGGGCAATGGGCACTATTCCGCGGGGCGCGCGAGGCGGCGCGGACGGCTCGGCCTCGCGCGCGAACGCGCCGGCGAGCCCGCGCGCATGGAGGAAGACATGAGGCGCGCCGTGTCGCGACGGCGCGGCGGTTTCAAGCGCTGTCGCAGAAGCGCTGATGGATCAGCGCGCGGAACCACTGATTGCCGGGCTCGCGGTGGAAGCGCTCGTGCCAGTACTGCGCCACCTCGAAGCCCGGGAGCCGCAGCGGCGGCTTGACCACGTCGAGATCGAGTTCGCGGGCCAGCACCTCGGCCAGGGGAGAGGGCAGGGTCACCACCGCATCGGTGTGCTTGGCGACCACGGCCGCGGCGGTGAAGCTGGGCACCCGCACCGTGAAATGGCTCGCGGGGATCGCGGCTTCCAGCACGTGCTCCGCCACCTCGATGCCGTGGCCCGTCCCCGACGCGGAGACGAGCACATGCTGCTCGGCGGCGAAGGCCTCCAGCGACGGCTGCGTCGACAGACGCGGGTGCCCCTTGCGCACCAGGCTCAGGTGCACCGCCGAATAGAGGCGCTGGCGCCGGATGCCCTGCGTCAGCGCAGGGTAGTAGCCGATGGCCAGGTCCACCTTGCCGGACTTGAGCCAGGCGTGCAGGTGATCCTCGTCCAGCTGCACCGCCCGCAGGCGCACCGCCGGTGCCTGGCTGTGCAGCGCCTTCACGAGGGCCGGCAGCATGACCACCATGGCCGCGTCGACGGCGAAGAAGCTGAAGCTGCGGTCGCTGGTGCGCGGGTCGAAGGGGACCTGCGCGCAGCGCAGCATCTGCATCTCGTCCAGGATGAGCCGGATCGGCACGGCCAGGGACTGCGCCTTGGGCGTCGGCTCCATCGACAGGGACACGCGGATGAAAAGCGGGTCGTCGAAGTAGCTGCGCAGCCTGGCGAGCGTCTTGCTCAGCGCGGGCTGCGTGGTGTTCAGCACGAGCGCGGCCTTGGTCAGGCTTTGCTCCCGCAGCAGGACATCGATGACCTGGAGCTGGTAGAGGTCCAGCTGGTCTGCCTGGCCGTTCAGGTTGCTACTACCCATGGGTTCCAGTCCTCGTTGGCAGGCCGGGACCGGTCTCCACGCCCAAGCGGGCATGCGCCGGCGAGAGCACCCGGCACTCGCTTACTCCACTAGAAAGGAATTCTCGCCTGAAGCCACACGCGCGTGCCCTGCGGCCTGTTGCGCGCCCCGAACTCCGACTGGATCTTGGCGACGAGCGCCATGCGCGGCGTCACGTTGTAGCTGAGGTAGGGGCCCAGCGCATTGACGCGGCCGCGGTTGCCGTCGCCGAAGACGGCTCCGTACTGCCGGTCGTCGCTGGTCTGCCGGTACACATAGCCGTTGATGCCGATGGCCAGCGCGGGGTTGACGCGGTAGCCGGCGCTGAATTCGATCGTGGCCTCGTCGCCGGACTGGTAGTGGGTCGCGTTGTTCCTGCCGTTGACGGCAAAGCGGAACTTGGCGTTGACGTCGTAGCCCGGCGCCGGAAACCAGGTGAGGGCGTAGAAGATCGCGGCCTGGGCGTAGTTGCGTCCGGTGTTCACCCGCTCGCCGGCATCGTAGGTGCCGGTCTTCAGGTGGGTGTCGATGCCGACGGTATGGTGGTAGCTCGGCCAGCTCCAGCCCAGGATGATGGGCGAGAAAGCCATGTCCGCCAGCCCCAGGCGGTAGCCGCCGCGCTCCAGTGGCGGCAGGCCTCGCCGGGCGACCGCGGCGTCCAGGTCGACCGATGCGATGGCCTGCACCACGCGCGTCTCGACGCGCGCGCCGAACAGCGTGAAGCCGGGCCACACGTACGACAGCCGCGGCGCCACCACGTCGGAGGCGATGCGGAACCGCGCGAGCTGCGGGTTGTCCCTGCCGGCGCCGTTCCTGGAATGCGTGGCCTTGTAGTGCGAGTAGTAGGCGAACCAGTGCGCGCCGTCCGGCAGCATGACGCCGTTGTAGTTGGTCTCCACGCCCATCGGGTAGGAGTTGCCGCCCCCCTCGGTGGCCTGGGCGCAGGCGCCGCACAAAGCCAGAAGAACGGGCAGGCCCGGGTGATGGACGAGGCGCCGGCGCAGGGCGCGGGGCGCGGATGGAACGGGCCGGATCGCATCGAAGCGCATCGGGAGCGATGCCTGTCGCAGTGCTGTCATGTCTTGCCTCCTGGCCCGGACCATAGGGCGCAGGCCCGTTCCTGCACAGCGAGGGCTCGGCATGCGCACTATTCCGCTGCGGCATGCAGCGGGCCGGCGGCGGCGCGCCGCGGCGGACGAGGAACGGAGCCGTCCGCCCCGGCCCCTGCGCGTCAGCGCTCCCGCAGCAACGCCCGCAGCTCCTCGCGCGCCTGGGCGCGCAGGCGCGCGAGGTCCAGCCCCGGGACGGCGTCGTCCTCCACCACCAGCTCGCCGCCGCACAGCGCCCAGCGCAGCCGCGGCCGCCCGCCGCTCGCGATGGGCCCGATACCTGGATCGTGCAGGCCGAAGTAGCGCGGATCGTCCAGGTCGTAGACGGCGAGGTCGGCGGCCTGCCCGACCTGCAGCGTGCCCACGCCCTCGAAGCCGAGTACCTGTGCGCCGCCGGCCGTGGCCCAGTGGACGATTTGCTCGATCGTCACCGCATCGGCCCCGGCCTCGCCCTCGCCTTCCGGCCTCGGCCGGGTCTGCGCGCCGGCGTGGGCGCGGTGCAGCAGCCAGGCGAAATGCAGCTCGCTGATCATGTCGGCCGCTTCGTTCGAGGCCGCGCCGTCCACCCCGATCGAGACCGGCACGCCCAGCCGCGCCAGCGCTGGCGCCGGCGCGATGCCGTCCGCCAGCCGCGCGTTGCTCTGGGGGCAGTGCGCGATGCCGGTGCCGCTGTCGCCGAGCAGCTTCATCTCGCGGGGCGAGAGATGCACCAGGTGCGCGAGCCAGACATCGGCGCCGAGCCATTCGTTGTCCGCCAGGTACTCGATCGGCAGGCAGTCGTGCACCTCGCGGCAGTACTCGATGTAGGCCACCGACTCCGACATGTGGCTGTGCAGCGGCAGGCCGAGCGAGCGGGCGGCGCGCGCCACCACCTTGAGCTGATCGCGCGGCAGCGAGACGTGCACCGAGGTGGGTGCCATCGCCACGCGCCGGCGTGCGCGCGGCCCGCGCTGATGGAAGCGCGCCGCGGTTCGTTCGACGGCGGCGAGCATCTGATCCAGCGTCTCGGGCGGCTGGTGCAGGCGCTCGCTGTCCTCGAGCTGGCGCGTGACGGTGGCGCCGCCGCGCAGCAGCATGAAGCGCATTCCCAGCGCCTGCGCCTCCTCGAACAGCAGCGCGGCCGCGTCGTGATCGGCACCGGGCTGGAACAGGTAGTGGTGGTCCGCCACGGTGGTGCAGCCCGAGCGCAGCAGTTCCACCAGGCCGATGCGCGCGGCCACGCGCAGGCGCTTCTCGTCGAAGCCGCGCCGGAAGGCGAAGGGCACGGCCTGCAGCCAGGGGCCGAGGGTGGCGTCGATGCCGGCCGGCACGCCCTTGAGCAGCGACTGGAACAGGTGGTGATGCGTGTTGACCCAACCCGGGTAGATCACGCAGTCGCTCGCATCCAGCACGCACTCGCCCTCCTGCGAACGCAGGCCGCGGCCCATTTCGGCGATGACGCCATCGGCGATGCGCAGGTCGGTGGCATCGCCACGCGCCTGTGCGCCGGGCAGGCCGGTGAACACGCCGTGCGCGTGACGGATCAGGAAACGCTGCGCCATGCTAGGGCTTGGGCAGCAGGCCTTCGACGCCCTGCACCAGATAGTTCATGTTGGCCAGGTCGGCCGCGGAGATGGTCTGCCCGGCCGGCACGCGCACCTTCCCTTCCTGGTCCAGCACCGGCCCGGCGAAGGGATGCAGGCGGCCCTCGGCGATGTCCTTCTCCAGCCGGGCCACCTTCTCGCGCAGCTCGGCGGGTACCGCGGCGTTGAGCGGCGCCATCCGGATCATGCCCTCGCGCAGCCCGCCCATCACGCTCTCGGACTTCCAGCGGCCGGCCAGCACGTCTTCCACCACCTTGATGTAGTAGCCGCCCCAGTTCTGCACCACCGAGGTGAGATGGGTCTTGGGGCCGAAGCGCGACATGTCGGAGTAGTAGCCCAGCGTGTAGATGCCCTTTTCCTCGCCCGTGGTGACGATCGACACGCCCGAGGTCGCGTAGGCCAGCGTGTCGACGCCGAGCTTCACCAGCGCATTGGCGGCGTCGCGCTCCTTGCCGGGGTCGTACCAGGCATTGACCCACACCAGCCGCAGCTGCGCCTTCGGGTTGACGCTGCGCATGCCCTGCGCGAAGGCGTTGACGCCCTGCAGCACTTCGGGGATGGGGAAGGCGCCGACGTAGCCCACGGTGCCGCTCTTGCTCATGGCGCCCGCGATCACGCCTTCCAGATAGCGGCCCTCGAAATAGCGCGCGTTGTAAACGCCGACGTTGGCCGCGGTCTTGTAGCCGGTGCCGTTCATGAAGATGACCTTCGGCGCGGTGCGCGCCACCTTGAGCGTGGGCTCCATGAAGCCGAAGGAGGGCGTGAAGATCAGCTTGCAGCCCTCCTGCACGAAGTTGCGGATCACGCGTTCGGCATCGGGCCCCTCGGCGATGTTCTCCACGTACTTGGTGGTGATCCGGTTGCCCATGGCCGCCACCAGCTCCTTGCGCGCGAGCTCGTGCTGGTAGGTCCAGCCGCTTTCGCCGATCGGGTTGGAATAGAGGAAACAGGTGTGCAGCGGCTCGGCCGTCTGCGCCGTGGCGCCCAGCGCGCCCAACAGACCGGCGGCCAGTGCGAAGCGGCCGGCAAGGCCGCGCGAAGTTGCTCGTGTCATGTCGTCTCCGTCGTGGTTGTGAAAAATGGGAGAGCTCAGCGCTCGGGCCGGAAGGCCCGGCCCAGCGAAGCAGGGGAGTTCAGCCGGATCGTGGCCGGGTTGCGCGAGATCAGCACCAGCACGGCGATGGTCGCGAGGTAGGGCAGCGCCGAGAGCAACTGCGCCGGGACTTCGATGCGCAGCCCTGCCCCTTGCACGAACAGCTGCGAAACCAGCACCCCGCCGAACAGGTAGGCGCCCAGCATCACGCGCAGCGGCCGCCAGGTGGCGAACACCACCAGCGCCAGCGCGATCCAGCCGCGCCCCGCCACCATTCCCTCGGACCACAGCGGCGTGTAGAACACCGACAGGAAGGCGCCGCCCAGCCCTGCCATCGCGCCGCCGAAGGCCGCCGCCGCATAGCGGATCGCCAGCACCGGGTAGCCCACCGCATGCGCCGCGGACGGCGACTCGCCCACCGCGCGCAGCACGAGCCCGGCGCGGCTGCGATCCAGGAACCACACGGTGAACGCCACCAGCAGCCACGACAGGTAGACCAGCGCCTGGTGGTGGAACAGCGCCGGACCGATCAGCGGCAGCTCGCCCAGCAGCGGGATGTGCAGCGGCGGCACCGCCGGCAGCGGCGCCGACTCGTAGGGCTTGCCGAGGAAGGCGGCCAGCCCCACGCCGAAGATCGCCAGCGCCAGGCCCGAGGCCACCTGGTTCGCCTGCATGGTCAGCGTGAGATAGCCGAAGAGCAGCGCCATCGCGGCGCCGGCGGCCATGCCCATCGCCGCGGCCAGCCAGGGGTTGGCGCCGGCATGGGCGGTGGCGAAGGCCGCGACGGCGCCGACGGCCATCATTCCCTCCGCGCCGAGGTTGAGCACCCCGGCGCGCTCGGTCACCAGCTCGCCGATGGCGACGATGATCAGCGGTGTGCCGGCCACCAGCGTGGCGGCCACGACGGAGGCGATCAGCGACGTGTCCATGAGAACCCCCTCCACGCGCTGCGCTCCCAGCGCAGCCGATAGCCGATGAAAAGATCCGAGGCCAGCAGGAAGAACAGCAGCATCCCCTGGAACACCTTCGAGATCGACGAGGGCAGGTTCAGGTGCTGCTGCGCCTGCTCGCCGCCGAGGAAGAGCAAGGCCATCAGCAGGCTCGCACCGAAGATGCCGGCCGGATGCAGACGGCCGACGAAGGCGACGATGATGGCCGCGAAGCCATAGCCGGCGGAGATCTGCGTGGTGAGCTGTCCCATCGGCCCGGCCACTTCGGTCATGCCGGCGACGCCGGCCAGCGCGCCGCCGGCCAGCAGCCCCACCCAGATCGCGCGCCGGGCGGAGAAGCCGGCGTAGCGCCCGGCCTGCTCGGCCTGCCCGGCCACCTGCATCTGGAAGCCCAGAAAGCTCAGTTGCAGGAACACATAGCCGGCCAGCAGCGCTGCCAGCGCCAGCAGGAAGCCTGCATGCAGGCGCGTGCCTTCGGCCAGCAGCGGCAGCAACGCGCTCTCGCCGAAGCTGCGCGTCTGCGGGAAGTTGTAGCCGCCCGGGTCCTTCCACGGCCCATAGACCAGCCACGAGGCCAGCAGCTGCGCCACATAGACCAGCATCAGCGAGACCAGGATCTCGTTGGTGCCCCAGCGCGTGCGCAGCCACGCCGGCACCGCCGCCCAGAGCGCGCCGCCGAGCGCACCGGCCAGCACCATCGCGGCGACTGCCCACGCGGCCGGCGCATCGCCCACATGCAGGGCGACGGCGGTCGCGAACAGCGCCCCGAGGATGAACTGCCCCTCTGCGCCGATGTTCCACACGCCCGCGCGAAAGCCGGCCGCCAGTCCGACCCCGATCAGCATCAGGGGCGTGGCCTTGAGCAGCAGCTCGCTCAGCGCATACAAGTCGCCCACCGGCTGCACGAAATACACGCGGAAGGCCTCGAACGGATCGCGGCCCAACGCGGCGAACAGCACCAGCCCGCCCAGCAGCGTCAGCCCCACCGCGAGCAGCGGCGAGAGCCAGCGCATGCGGCGCGAGGCCTCGGGGCGGGCTTCAAGCCTGGGCCACATGGCGCACCTCCTCTGCGGCCACCGGCGCGGTGCCGGCCTCGGGCCACATGCCGCTCATCCACAGGCCGATGGTCTCCACGTCGGTGTGCTGCACGGGCACGGCCGGCGAGAGGCGGCCGTTGGCCATCACCGCAATGCGGTCGCAGACCTCGAACAGCTCGTCCAGCTCCTCGGACACCACCAGCAGGGCCGCGCCCGCATCGCGCAGCGCGATCAGCGACTGGCGGATGAAGGCCGCCGCGCCCACGTCCACGCCCCAGGTGGGCTGCGCCGCCACCAGAACGCGCGGGCCCTGCAGCAGCTCGCGCCCGACGATGAACTTCTGCAAATTGCCGCCCGACAGCGCATCGGCTGGCGCCTGCGGGCCCGCGCACTTCACCGCGAAGTCGTCGATGCAGCGCCGTGCGAAGGCGCGCACCGCGCCGCGACGGACCAGGCCGCGACGCACCAGCCCCTGGCGGTGCGCCGTCAGCAGGGCGTTGTCGCCCAGGCTCATGGCCGGGACCGCGCCGCGCCCCAGCCGCTCTTCCGGCACGAAGCCCAGGCCGCGGGCCCGGCGTGCGCCGCTGCCGAGGTGGCCCACGGGCCGGCCTTCCAGCGACACGGCTTCGCCGGCCGCGCGCGGCAGGGGCGACTCGCCGGACAGCGCCTGCAGCAGTTCCTGCTGGCCGTTGCCGGACACGCCCGCGATGCCGACGATTTCGCCCGCGCGCACCTCCAGCGCCACATCGCGCAGCGCGACGCCGAAGGGATGCTGCGCGGGCTGCGTGAGCGCGCGCAGCGCGAGCCGCACCTCGCCGGGCGCGGCCGGCGCGCCACGGCGGCAGGGCACCAGCTCCTTGCCGATCATCATCCGGGCCATCGACGCAGGGGTCTCCCGCGCAGGGACGCAGTGGCCCGTCACCCGTCCGCCGCGCAGCACCGTGGCGTTGTGGCAGAGCTCCCGCACCTCGTCCAGCTTGTGGCTGATGTAGAGGATGCTGCAGCCTTCCTCGGCCAATTGGCGCAGCGTGTCGAAGAGCTTGCGCACCGCCTGCGGCGTGAGCACCGAGGTCGGCTCATCCATGATCAGCAGGCGCGGGTTCTGCAGCAGGCAGCGGATGATTTCCACGCGCTGCCGTTCGCCCACCGACAGCGAGTGCACCAGCCGGCGCGGGTCCACCGGCAGGCCGTAGCGGCGGCCCACCGCATCGATGCGCTGGGCCAGGTCCTGCAGGTCGGGCCGACCCGGCAGCGCGAGCGCCACGTTCTGCACCACGGTCAGCGTCTCGAACAGCACGAAGTGCTGGAACACCATGCCGATGCCCAGGCTGCGCGCGTGGCCGGGACTCTGGATCGCCACCGGCTCGCCGCGCCAGCGGATCTCCCCGGCGGTGGGCGCCGTCACGCCGTAGATGATCTTCATCAGCGTGGACTTGCCGGCGCCGTTCTCGCCGAGGATGGCGTGGATCTCTCCCGGCTGGACCACCAGGTCGATGCCGTCGTTGGCCACCACCGAGGCGTACACCTTGCGGATACCGGCGAGCGCCAGCTGCGGCCCGGCGGATGCGCCGGCCGCTTGTCGCAGGGGAGCCATGCTCAGGCCACCTTGCCCACGACGTGGCTCGACGGACTCGCCGACTGGCGCGCGTTGAACACCAGGTTGAGCAGCACCGCCGTCAGCGTGCCCAGCAGGATGCCGTTCTGGCAGAAGCGGGCCAGCAGCTCCGGCAGCTGCGCGAAGAAGCGGTCCGCCACCAGCGGGATCATGCCCAGCGCCAGGCTGATCGCCACGATGTACGCATTCTTCTTGTTGTTCACGAAATCGACGTGGCCGAGGATGCGAATGCCGGTGGCGGCCACCATGCCGAACATCACCAGCGCCGCGCCGCCCAGCGCGTACTGCGGGATCGAGGCCGCCAGGAAGGCCAGCTTGGGCAGGCAGCCGAGCACGATCAGCAGGACGCCCGCGGCTGCGCACACCCAGCGGCTGCGCACGCCGGTGACCTGCACCAGCCCGATGTTCTGCGCGTAGGAGGTGTAGGTGAAGGTGTTGAACACGCCGCCCACGATCGCGCCCACGCCGTCGGCGCGCAGGCCGCGCGCGATGTCGTCCTTCTGCAGCGGACGCTCCACCACCTCGCTGAGCGCGAGGAACTGGCCCACGCCCTCCACCATGATCACGATCATCACCACGCACAGCGTGACGGAGGTCATCAGGTCGAAGGTGGGCAGCCCGAAGTGGAAGGGCGTGATCAGCTGCACCCACGACGCGTTGGCGAGCCCCGCGAAGCTCACCTGGCCGAGCGACAGCGCGATGAAGAAGCCGGCCAGGATGCCCAGCAGCACCGCCACGTTGGAC
The DNA here is from genome assembly GCF_039541515.1 of Variovorax defluvii. NCBI lineage: Bacteria > Pseudomonadati > Pseudomonadota > Betaproteobacteria > Burkholderiales > Comamonadaceae > Variovorax > Variovorax defluvii. The sequence continues at coordinate 5,418 of NZ_BAABGJ010000080.1, read as the reverse complement.
AGGAAGCCCTTGCAGGTGGCGATGATGAAGAGGATGGTGAGCAGCACCACGCCGGAGATCGCCAGGTGCAGCGGCACCCCGTAGTTCGGATTGGGAACGGGCCCCGCGGGACCTGGAATCGTCGGATTGCCGCCGGCCGCCCAGTTGATGCCCACGCGCATCAGCGACACGCCGATCACCAGCACCACCGTGCCCGTCACCACCGGCGGGAACCATCGCACCATCTTGCCGACCTGGCCGGCGACCAGGAGCGTGAAGAGACCGGCCACGATGACCGCGCCGAACACCGCGCGCAGGCCGAGCTCGGGATTGGAGCCGGCGGTGATGATGGGCGCGATGGCGGTGAAGGTGACGCCCATCATCATCGGCAGGCGGATGCCCACCTTGCCGATGCCCACGCTCTGCAGGATGGTGACCAGGCCGCAGCAGAACAGGTCGGCCGAGATCAGGAACGCGATGTCCGCCTTGGGCAACTTGAGCGCGCCGCCGATGATCAGCGGCACCGCGATGGCACCGGCATACATCACCAGCACGTGCTGCAGCGCCAGCGTGCTCATCTTGTGCAGCGGCAGGATCTCGTCGACGGGATGCACGGACGGCGTGTCGGACCGCGCGTTGGCAGATTCAGTCATGGTGCTTGTCTCCTAATCGTTGTCGTCGTGGTGCCGCGCTCAGCGCTTGCCGGCGCGCCCCAGGAAGGCCGCGGCGCGCTCCATCGCGGCATCGTCGATGCGCGCGCGCACGCCCTCGAAGGCAGGGCCGCGCGTCGCGTCCAGTCCCATGCGCGAGGTCGTGCCCACGCCGGAAGCGGAAGGGTCGAGCGCGCTGCCGGGCAGGCCCTCGACCACGACCACGTCCAGGTGGGGCTGGAAGTGCGTGGCCAGGGCCCACAGCACCTCCTCGTCGCGCGCGATGTCCACGTCCTCGTCGACCGCGACCACGGTCTTGAGGTAGGGGTCCCAGCCCAGCAGGCCGAGCATCACCTGGCGCGCCTCGCCGGGGCGCGACTGCTTCAGCGCCACGTAGGCGTGGAAGTGCGTGCCCGAGCTCGGGTAGTGCACCCCGGTCACGCCGGGGAAGCGCTCCTTGAGCTTCTCCACCATCTCCGACTCGCGCGGGATGCGTCCCAGGTTGAGGTGTTCGGCCGAATTGCCGCCCACCACGTCCAGCAGCCAGGCATCGTCGCGGCGCATCAGCGTCTCCACGCGCAGCAGGTTGTTGGTGGAGCGGTCGGAGGAGTAGCCGGTGAATTCGCCGAAGGGGCCTTCCTCCGCGCGCGCCTCGGGATCGATCACGCCCTCCAGCACGAACTCGGCATGCGCCGGCACCGCGATGCCGTACTTCGGCGTGCGCACCACCTCCAGCGGCGCGCCGAAGAGGCCGCCCGCCACATGGCGCTCGTCCACCCCGTAGGGCAGCCGCGCGGCGCCCGCCAGCATGAAGAGCGGATGCGCGCCGACGATCATCGCCACCGGCAGCGGCCGGCCCTTCGCCTGCGCGGCCTGCAGCATGCGCCACAGGTGGCCGCGCGAGTGCAGGCTGGTGGCGATCTCGCCGGGCGAATGCACCATCGAGCGGTGGTAGCTCAGGTTGCCGATGCCGGCCTCGCGGTCTTCCGCCGCGATGATGGCGTTGGTGATGTAGGGGCCTCGGTCGGTGGCGAAGTGCCGGATGGTGGGCAGCTCCGCCAGGTCGATCGCGCCGCTCGTCACGCGCTGCGTCACCGCGCCGGAGGCCAGCTCGCGCGGTGCGACCATGCGCCGGCTGCGCGCCTGGTACTCCGCATGGATGCCCGCGGCGGGCACGCCGCCGAGCATGCGGCCCACCCGCTCGCGCGAGGCGAACAGGTTGGTCACCAGCGGCCGGCCGATGCCCTCGACCTGCTCGAACACCAGGGCCGGATGCCGGCCCTGCGCGGCCAGCGACCAGACGGCCGCCGTCACGTCCTGGTCGGCACCGACGCGCTCGTGCACAGTCAGCACGTCGTCCGGGAAGAGCTCGCGGTAGGCGGCCATGAACCGGTGCAGGTCCTGGCCGGTGTCCGCCAGCAGTGGGGCTCGCGTTGTCATGGCGGTGGCCGCTGCGTTACTTCTTCACGCCGGCGTAGGTGTCGGTCAGCCGCGCCTTCGCGTCTTCCTGGTTGCGCGGCGGCGGCGTCGTCTCGATGCCGCACAGGCGCGCGATGTTGTTGCCCAGGTAGTCCTCCAGCTGGTCTTCGCCGATGCCGATGCCGTGCGGCGCGGGCCGGCACAGCATCTCCAGCTCGCGCAGCCACATGCCGGGCTCGTTGGGCGGGCTGTCGGTGCCGAACACCAGCTTGTGGCGCGGCAGCTCCTTGGCGAACTCCGCGATGCGCGCCTGGAAGCACCAGCCGGATTCGACGTACACGTTGGGCGTGTCCATGGCCATCCAGAAGGTCTCGAAGGAGTAGTTGCCGCCGGTCTGGATGCCGAAGTGCGCGATGACGAAATTCACCATCGGGAACTCGCGGATGATCGGGTAGAACATCGTCGGGATGGTGAAGGGGCCGTCGCCGGTGTGGATGAGCACCACGGTGTTGTACTTGGCGCACACCTTCATCGCCGGGCGCAGCCAGTCGAGCGCGCGGTCGGGCCGGTAGCCGTGCATGTTGGCATGCAGCTTGATCATCTTGAAGCCGTACTCCTTGATGTGGAATTCCAGCTCCGCCGCGCCGTTCTCCGGGCCCCAGCGCGGGTTGTAGTTGAAGTTGCCGATGAAGCGGTCGGGGTACTTCTGCGTCAGCTCGGCGATGTAGGCCATGTAGTCGCGGATGCCCTCGCGCCCGCGGCGGTTGCCGTCGCGGTAGCCGGTGTTGCCGGGCGGCGGCTGGATGAAGCCCATGTCGATGCGGCGCGGCTTGCCGTTGATCATGTAGGGGCCATCCATCAGCTTGAGCATGCGCTCGCCGTTGAAGGGCGTGCCGGTGTGGCGCCAGGCCTCGTCGACCAGGTTGGTGGGGTGCAGGTGGGTGTCGATGATCATGTTCTCGTCTCCGGGAATTCTTGTCAGTACAGGTCGATCACGGGCTGCGGCTCGAACCGCCGGCCCAGGCGCTTGCAGGCTTCGTCGAAGCTGCGCGGCGGGGACGAGGTGTCCAGGCCCACCATGCGCGCGATGTTGTTGCCGAGGTAGTCCTCGAGCGTGTCCTCGTCGAGGTTGAGGCCTTGCGGCGGGTTGGTGCACAGCACCTCCAGCAGGCGCAGCCACATGCCGGGTTCGTTGGGCGGCGTGTCGGAGCCGAAGATGATCTTGCTCGGGTGCAGGACCTTGGCGAACTCCACGATGCGCGACTGCAGGCACCAGCCGGATTCGCAGAACACGTTGGGCAACTCCTGCGCCCACTGGAAGGGCTCGAAGCAGTACACGCCGCCGGTCTGCACGCCGAAGTGCGCCATGATGAAGTTGATGCTCGGGAAGGCCTTGATCATGGGCACCCACTCGGTGGGGATGCTGTAGGGGCCGTCGCCCACGTGCAGCTTGACCGGCACGCCCAGCTCGGCGCACTTCTCGAAGGCAGGCCGCACCCAGTCCAGCGCGCGGTCGGGCCGGTAGGCATGCATGTTGGCCTGCATCTGCACCATCTTGAAGCCGTGCTCCACGACGTAGCGCTCGATCGCCTCCACGCTGTTCCTGACGCCGCAGCGCGGGTTGTAGACGAAGCAGCCGAGGAAGCGGTCGGGGTGTTCCTGCACGCACTTGAGCGTGTAGGCCATGTAGTCGTCGATGGACTGGCGGCCCGACTTCTCGCCGTCGGTCCAGGTGTAGATGGTGTTGCCCTGCGGCGGCTGGATGAATGCCTTGTCGATGCGCCGCGGCTTGCCGTTGACCCAGTAGGGGCCGTCCATCGTCGCCAGCAGGCGCTCGGCGGTGTAGGCCTCGCCGTCGTGCCACCAGGCCAGGTCGACCTGGTCGGTGGGGTAGCAGCTGATGTCGATGATCATGGGAATGTCTCCTTGTCGGACGTTGGGGTTGAAGCGCTTCAGGCGGCTTCCAGCGCCTCGTTGAATTCGGTGTGCGATGCGAGGCAGGCCTCCAGCCGCGCGCGCAGCTTCTCGTGCTGGAGGTGGCGTCCGATGAAGACCAGCTTGCTGGCCGGCGTCTCGTCCCACCACGGGAAGGAGGGCTTGAGCTCGAGGATGCGGTGCACGCCCTGCAGCACGTGGCGGCGGTCGTCGCCCTGGACGTGCAGGATGCCCTTCACGCGGAAGATGTCGTCGCCGCGGATGGCCAGCAGATCCTGCAGGGAGCGCTGCAGGCGCGCCGCGTCGAAGGGGCGGTCGAAGGTGAAGGAGACCGAGGCGACGGAGGGGTCGTGGCTGTGCGACGGGGCGGCGACCAGCGGCGGCACCGTGCCGTGCGCGTGGCTGCAATTCGCATCGCAGACATGATCGTTCGCATCTTCCAGGAAATGCGGGTCGGTCATCGACAGCGCATCCGACTCGAAGGATTGCAGGCCCAGGATCAGCGACAGGTCCACCTGCGCCTGCACCGTGCGCAGGATCGGCGCGCTCTGGTTGAGCGAGCGGATGCGGCTTTCGAGTTCTTCCAGCTGGGCCGCGGGCACCAGGTCGGACTTGTTGAGCAGGATGCGGTCGGCCACCACGATCTGCGTCACGGCCTGGTTGTCGTAGTCTTCCAGCGCCGGGTCGTCGAGGTGCGGCTGCACGTGCAGCGCATCGACCAGCGTGACCACGCCGTCGAGCACCACCTTCTTCGCGACCTCGTTGTCCATGAAGAAAGTGGCGGCCACCGGCGACGGATCGGCCAGGCCGCTGGTCTCGACCAGGATGTGGTCGAACTGGTCCTTGCGCTCCAGCAGCTTCTGCAGGATCTCGACCAGGTCGTTGCGCACGTCGACCACGCAGCAGATGCAGCCGTTGGCGACCTGGAAGATCTCTTCCTCCGAAGCCAGCACGAGATCGGAGTCCACGTCGACTTCACCGAACTCGTTCTCGATCACCGCGATGCGATGGCCGTGGCGCTCGGTCAGGATGTGGTTGAGCAATGTGGTTTTGCCGGCGCCCAGGAAGCCGGTGAGGATGGTGACGGGGACCGGGCGATGCGGATGGTCGTGGTCTTGGTTCATTTGACGTACCTTTGCCTTCGGAGGGGTGTTTGCGTTTGGGACGGTCGGGCGGCTCATTGGGTCGGCCGCTGGGTGAGGGCTCTGGGCCTTGGTTTTTGCCTTGCTTGTTGGGTGGCGCAGGAGGCGGGAATTCGCTTCTTGGGTCCTTGTTTTGGCCTTGCTTGTTGGGTGGCGCAGGAGCCGGGAATTCGCTCCTGCAGCCTTTGTTTTGGCCTTGCTTGTTGGGTGGCGCAGGAGCCGGGAATTCGCCCCGGCGGGCGAGTTACTTTCTTTGTCTCGCCAAAGAAAGTAACCAAAGAAAGGCGACCCCA
>NZ_BAABGJ010000079.1:0-104997 GCF_039541515.1 Variovorax defluvii | reverse complement strand
TGGCATATGCAACCCCTGGTGAAGGATCGCCACAAGATGCCATACGAGGCCAAACTTATCAAGACTATACGTGGCCGTATTTATGAAGCTGCCTACTTAGCTGTTCGCGCCGACCGAAATTTGAGCCGGTTTTGCGGGTAGTGCCGAAGTAAAACTGAGCCAGGTGTTCAACCTACCCTGCTGTTTTTTAAGCGGCGGGGTTCAAGGACTGATCACTATGGACATGATTGGCAAGATCCGACGGCTGCACGCGAGGGACAGCTGTCGGAGCGCGAGATAGCGCGCAGGACGTCATTGCTCTTGCCCGGAAACAGGCCCAGGCCGACCCAGCGCTCCATCGTTGAGGAAACTTGCCGAGAAGATGGCGCTTGCTCTCCCTTCAAGTGAGGTGGGTACTCCGCAGCGCAAGATTTCCGGAGCGTCACCGCTGCACGAACGCGTTGGCCGGCCCGCCCGACGCGGTCGAGATCATGACGCTCTTGGTCTCCAGATACTCGTCGATCGCCTCGATGCCGCCCTCACGTCCCAGGCCCGACTGCTTCATCCCCCCCACGGGCACCATGAAGCTGTAGGCACGGTAGGTGTTGACCCAGACCATGCCCGCGCGCAGCGCCTTGGACATGCGAATGGCGCGGCCTGTGTCGCGCGTCCAGACGCCGGCGGCCAAGCCGTAGACCACGTCGTTGCCGATCCTCACCGCTTCTTCCTCGTCGTCGAAGCCGATGATGGACAGCACGGGGCCGAACACTTCTTCCTGCGCGATGCGCATGCCGTTGGTGACGTCCGTGAAGATCGTGGGCTCCACGAACTGCCCGCAGCCCAGAGCGTCCCCCGTTGCAGGCCGCCCGCCCAGGATGCAGCGTGCGCCGTCGTCGCGTGCCCGCTGGATGTACTGCAAGACTTTCTCGTACTGGGGCCGCGTTGCGATCGGGCCGATCTCGGTGTCGGGCCGCATGGGGTCGCCAAGTTTCAGGCCGCGCGCCATGTCGAGCAGGCGCTCGGTGAAGGCCTGCTTGATGCTGTTGTGCACGAGCAGCCGCGAGCCGGCGGTGCACATCTGCCCCGACGCGGCGAAGATGCCCGATACGGCCCCGATGCAGGCCATGTCCAGGTCTGCATCCTCGAACACGATGTTGGGCGACTTGCCGCCGAGTTCCATGGACACCCGCTTCATGGAGCGCGCCGCCGCCTCGTAGACCCTGGCACCCGTCACGTCCGAGCCCGTGAAGGTGATCTTGGCTACGTCCGGGTGCTCGACCAGCGGCGAGCCGACCTCGTGGCCCAGGCCGGTGACGACGTTGATGACGCCGTCCGGCAGACCGGCCTCCTTGGTCAGCGCCGCGAACTCCAGCGAACTGGCCGAGGCAAACTCGGACGGTTTGAGGACCACGGCGCACCCCGCCGCCAGCGCCGGCGCGCATTTGATCGTGAAGAAGCCCAGTGGCGAGTTCCAGGCGGTCAGCGCCGCCACCACGCCGACGGGCTCGCGGTAGGTCATTGCCAGCATGTCGGGCTTGTCCACCGGCAGCACGGCGCCCTGCACCTTGTCGGCCAGGCCCGCGAAGTAGTGCCAATGGCCGGGCAGGTAGGCCAGCTGGCCTTGCATCTCGGCCAGGATCTTGCCGTTGTCGCGCGACTCGGTCTCGGCCAGAAGCCGGGCATGGCGCGGCTCGGCCATCAGGTCGCCGATGCGACGCAGCACCGCGCCACGCTCGCTGGCGCTCATCGTGCTCCAGGGGCCCGTGGTCATGGCCGCGTGCGCCGCGGCAACGGCGCGATCCACGTCCTGCCGGTTGCCCTTGGGGATGCGTGCCCAGGCCTGGCCGGTGTAGGGGTCAACCGTTTCCAGCCATTCGCCGCTCGCCGGGTCGGCGTGAGTGCCGTTGATCCAATGCTGGTAACTCTTCATCGTGGTCCTTTCACGCCGTGACGCGGCGATGGTCGAAGACGAACTTCTTCCAGCGGCGAATGGTGTAGTGCTTGAAGATGCCGTGCAGGAAAAAGGGGTCGTTCTCGATGTATTCCACCGCCTCGCGCCGGTGCTGCGCGTCGAGGATGACCAGGCCGCCATCCGGGAAGTCGTCCTCGTCCGGGAACAGGCCGCCGCTGGCGATGATGCGGCTGGCGTGGCGGGTCACGTAGTCGGTATGGGTCTGGCGCAGGCTGCTCTTCCTGGCCTTGTCGGTTCCCGGGGCGTCCTCGAAAGTGATGACGTAAGGCATGGCGTGCTCTCCGTTCGGCGGGGATCAGTAGGAGGGGATGCAAGCCGTCTGCCCGCCGTCGACGGTGACGACGGTGCCGGTCATGAAGCTGGCGTCGTCGGTCAGCAGGAAAGCCGCGACCGCCGCGATCTCTTCGGGCCGGCCTTCGCGGCCGACCGCATGGGCCGCGCGGATGCGCCTGGCTTTCTCGGGGTCGTCGAACATGTAGGCGGTGAATGGCGTGTTGATCATGCCGGGCGCGATGCCGTTGACGCGGATGCCATACGGCCCGAGTTCGGCGCCCATGGTGCGCGTGATGCCGGTCACGCCGAACTTGGAGGCGACATAGGGCAGCCGGTTGGGCACGCCCATGAGGCCCGCGCCCGAGCTGATGGTCACGATCGCGCGCGCGTGAGTGTCGTCCCGCACGGCCCGCGCAAAGGCCTGGCACATCAGAAAGGTGCCGTCCAGGTTGACCGACATCACCTGCTTCCACGACTCGGGCTCGCAGTCGAGCACGTTGCCGACGCCCTTGATGCCCGCGCAGTGCACCAGGCCGTGCAACTTGCCGAACTTGCGCCGCGCCGCCGCCACGAAGGCCTCGGCCTGCCGGGCGTCGGTCACGTCGAGCGCGGCGGCGTGGATGCGGTCGGGGGCATAGAATTCGGACAGGCCGGCCAGGGCGTCCTGGTTGACGTCGGCGAGCGCGACGGAGGCGCCCTCGGCGTAGAGGCGTCGGACACAGGCAGCGCCGATGCCGCTGCCGGCTCCGGTCACGATCACGGCCTTGCCTTCGAATCGATTCATGCTTGAACTCCTTGGGGTTGATTGAGAATCCGGGCCGTCATGCACTGCGCACCCGTACATATGGTGTTCACCTGATGGTTTCCTCTCGATTCACGCAGAGACAGCTCAGCGCGTTCGTCGCCGTAGCCGACGTGCGCAACTTCGGCCGGGCCGGCGAGCGGCTCAATCTGTCGCCGTCCGCGGTGAGCCAATTGGTCTCCGAGCTCGAATCCGCTGTCGGTTTCCGCCTGTTCGATCGCACGACGCGCAGCGTCGCGCTGTCGCCCGCGGGCCGCGAGTTCCATGCCTCGGCCAAGGACGTGCTCAAGCGGATCGAACTGGCCCAGATCGCGGCCGACGACATCCGGAACCGGGCGGCTGGCGTCGTGCGTGTCGCGGCGCCGATGATCATGGCCAGCACGGCGCTGCCGCATGCGATCAGCGCGTACAAGGCCATCCACCCCAAGGTGGTCATCCGCATTCGCGATTCGGCCGTCGACGCGCTGATCGACAAGGTCGCCAATGCCGAGGTCGATCTGGCGGTCGGCTCGGACCGGGTCATCGGCGATCAGGTGGCACGCCATCCGCTGTTCCGCAGCGCATGGGCGCTGTGGTGCGCGGCCGGCGATCCGTTGGCCTCCCGCGAGCAAGTGTCCTGGGCCGCGCTGCGGCTGCAGCCCCTGGTGCTGGCGGGCTACGACCACGAGCGCTCCATTGCCTTGGCGCACGCGGGCGGCGGCGGTGGTGAGAACAGCCATGTCAACATCGTCGATGTGGTAGGGAATATCAGTACTGCGTTCGGCATGGCCGCGGCGGGGCTGGCGGTGACGATCGCGCCGACCTACACCGGCTCGCTGGCGCGAACCTTCGGCCTGGCCATGTGTCCCATCGCCGAACCGCCGGTCATGCAGCAGGTCTGCCTGTTCCATTCGGCGAGCCGGGTGGTGTCGCCAGCCGCCCAGGGCTTCCTCGAGCACCTGGTGGCATGGTTCGGCGGTTCCGACGATCCCAACGCCTGGGGTCTCAGTCGAGTTTGATCCGCTTGCCGACTTCACGCCACTTGGCCACGTCCTTCTCGATGAACTGCCGTAGATCATCCGGCGTCGACGAACTGGCCCGCACATTGCCATTCTCCAATTGCGCCACCACGTCGGGCATGCGCGAGATCCGGGTGAACTCCTCGTTGAGTTTGCGTGTGACAGCCGCGGGCATGCCGGCCGGCCCCAGCACGGCGTAGATCGCATACACGCCGTAGTTCTTGAGCGCATCGGCCACGTTCTCTTCGTTCAGCGCCGGCACGTTTGCCAAGGCCTTGGCGCGCTGGTTGCCAGTGACCACCAGGGGCTTGATCCTGCCGTCGTTGATGAAAGGCGTGCCGGTGGCCACGGTCGGAATTCCGAAGTCCGCATTGCCCGCAGCGACCTCGCGCACCACGTCCGCGTCTCCCTTGTAGGGCACGTGGGTCATCGAAATGCCGGTCAAGGCCATGATGTATTCGGTCAGCAGATGGTTGCCGGCACCCACGCCGGCGCTGGCATAGTTGAGCTGGCCCGGCCGGGCCTTCGCGTAGGCGATGAATTCCTGCAGATTGTTGACCGGCAGGCTCTTTTTGACCGTCAACACGGCGTTCACCTCGCCGAGCTTGGCGACGTGCGTGAAGCTCTTGACGATGTCGTAGGGGATGTTGGTCCTGACGCCAGGGCCCATGGTCAGCGCGCCGGACGTGCCGAGCCAGAGCGTGTGGCCATCGGGCGCGGCCATCGTGACCGGCTGGGCGGCCAGTTGTTCGAAGGCTCCCGGCTTGTTCTCGACGACCACCGGAACGCCCAGGGCTTCCTGCAGCTTCTGGCCATAGACGCGGGCGATGAGGTCGGCGCCGCCGCCGGGCGCATAGCCGACGAGGATGCGGATCGGCTTGCTGCCGAAGGGGATCTGCGTGCCTTGCTGCGCGACCGCGCCGAGAGCGCAGCAACATAGCACTGCCCCCACGATCCGTCGGCGGACACGTTGCATGTGGCTGGCGCTTGCCCCGTCTTTGGGTGCGACCGGCTCCGTAGGGTGTGCACGCAGTGCGACCGTGAACATGTATGTCTCCTTTTTCGTTGGACTTTGCTGGCTGTCTCCATCTATTTTTCTGGCGACCACTCTTGACAACAAGCGACGAATTTCGAGCGATCTTTCAGGCGATCTGAACAATCGCCGCCCAGCATGCCGGGTCGGTGCAGACGCGTCCCTGGGCAGCCACTGACGCCTGCGTCAAGCCAGAAGCAGCGTCAAAGCCTCGTGAGTTCTGATTCGGCGGCAATGCCCGCGTGCTCAGCCAGAGCCTCCAGCGGCACATGCAATGTGCTATTCGCTGCAAATGCTTCGAGGAGGTACTCCACCACGACTCGAACGCGAGGAGCGATCAGGGCGCGATGCGGGTACTGGATCACCATCTCATAGCTGCCCGGATGATGTTGCCGATGCAGGACGACCTTCAACCTCTCGGCCACCAAGTGCTCCCAGGCGAGATGGACGGCGACCTGCGCCACGCCGATGCCGTTGCATGCGGCCTCGATGAGGGTCTCCGGTGCTGAGAGCGTCAAGACCGCCGAGTCCGTCGGATCGAGCGTGGTGATGCTGCCGTCGGCTGTCTGGAAACTCCAGGCATCCACCGCGCCGCTCAGGAAGCGCCGTGCGACCAGCCTGTGGTGCTGCAAGTCCTCGACCTTGCCTGGTACGCCATGGCGGGAAAGGTAGCCGGTCGATGCGACCAGCACCGTGTTGAGCTGGCACACCGAGCGCGATACCAGCGCGGAATCCCGGATGTGGCCACCACGCAGGCCCAGGTCATAGCCGTCACGGACGAGATCCACCACACGGTCGTCGAAATCCACCGAGATCGACAGCCCTGGGTATCGCTCCAGGAGACCGGGGAGGATGGGCATCAACTGCTCCTTCCCGAATGCGGCGCTGGTCGAGATGCGCACACGCCCGTTCGGTTCGGCGCGCTGGGCGGCGACAGCATCGACGGCGGCATCGAGGGCTTCGAGGGCGACCCGTGCCTGCCGAAGAAACACATTGCCTTCGTCCGTGAGGCTGAGGGTTCGCGTCGTGCGATTCAGCAGACGAACCCCCAGTGCAGTCTCCAGGCTGGCGACGTTCTTGCTGACGGCGGCGGAGGTCAACCCCAGCGCCCGCGCAGCCGCGGCAAAACTGCCGGCATCTACTGCTTGGACGAAGGAAAGGATGGCTCTTACCCGATGCGATGAATCCATGTGGCCTGCCCGGCATGCCGCGCACTCGAAAGGCAGCAGATGCGCCAACCATCAACTCTGAGTTAATAGTAAATCAACCAGTCGTCTACTTCTGGTTAATTGTAATGCCGAGCACCATGCGAACAAGACTTGAAAAGGAGCTATCCAATGTCTGTTTGCATCATCTACGACAGTGGCACGGGCCACACCAAGCAGCAGGCCGAGGCCGTCGCCGAAGGCGTTCGCAGCGTCCCCGGGGCTGCAGCCCGATTGATTGCCGTAGCCGACGGCCCGATCGACTGGAAGGCGCTTGCCGCCAGCGACGCCATCATCTTCGGCTCGCCCACCTACAACGGCACCGTCAGTGCCCGCTTCAAGAAATTCATGGAGGACTCGACCCGGACCGCCTGGGTGCCGCAGACCTGGCGCAACAAGCTCGCCGCCGGTTTCACCAACTCCGGGTCCATGCACGGTGACAAGCTCAACTCGCTGGTGGCACTGGCTCTGTTTGCGGCTCAGAACGGCATGGTCTGGGTGGGCCTGGACCTGTTCCCGGGCAAGAGCAATGAAGAACTGAACCGCGTCGGCGGCTGGTTGGGCGCGATGGCGTTTTCCAAGGATGAGTCGCCGGAACTGTCGCCGATCAAGAGCGACCTCGATACTGCCCAGTATCTTGGCAAGCGCGTCGCCGAAATCGCCCAGCAGTTCGTCGCCGGTCGCGGCTGATCGACGGAAGGTCTCAGCATGCAAACGCTCGGATATGCCGCCCGCTCGGCGACGGAGGCCTTGGCCTCATTCCGCTTCGACCGGCGCGAGCCGCGCCCGGATGACGTCGTCCTCGACGTGCTCTACTGTGGCGTCTGCCACACCGACCTGCACATTGCCCGCAACCACGCGGGCTACACCCGCTACCCCGTGGTGCCCGGCCACGAGATCGTCGGCCGCGTGACCCAGGTCGGCAGCGCGGTGACCGGCTTCAAGGTCGGCGACACCATCGGCGTCGGCTGCATGGTCGATTCCTGCCAGCACTGCAACCCCTGCCGGCAGGGTGACGAGCAGCACTGCGAGCAGGGCCCGACCTTCACCTACAACGCCGTCGACCGCCACGACGGGCAACCGACCTACGGCGGGTACTCGAAGCAGATGGTGGTGTCCGAGAAGTTCGTCCTGCGCATCCCGGATGGGCTCCATCCTGCCGGTGTCGCGCCGCTCCTGTGCGCCGGCATCACCACCTGGGAGCCGCTGCACCGGTGGAAGGCCGGCCCGGGCAAGCGAGTCGCCGTGGTCGGCCTGGGCGGCTTGGGACACATGGCACTGAAGCTGGCCAAGGCGCTCGGTGCCGAGGTCACGTTGTTCACCCGCTCGCCGGGCAAGGAGGCCGATGCCCGGCGCCTGGGCGCTGACCATGTGGTGCTGTCCTCCGATGCCGGGCAGATGGGCGCGGTCGCTGGCCACTTCGACTTGATCGTCGACACCGTGCCCTACGAGCACGACGTCAACCCATACCTGCCGACACTGCGCTTCAACGGCACGCTGGTGCTGGTCGGCTACATGGGGCCGTTGAACACGCCGGTCTCTGCTGGCGCATTGGTGTTCGGGCGCAAGGCCATCGCAGGCTCCTTCATCGGTGGCGTTGCAGCGACCCAGGAGATGCTGGACTTCTGCGGCGAGCACGGCGTCGTCTCGGACGTCGAGGTGATCCCGATCCAGCAGATCAACCAAGCCTACGAGCGCCTGCTCAAGAGCGACGTGAAGTACCGGTTCGTCATCGACATGGCGTCGTTGCAGATCGAACAGGCGTGAGCTGACGCCCGCGCCCACGCAATGACACGAAGAGACGGCGCCGTGAGGTGCCCGCGGCGGCCGGCGAAAGCGCCGTTGAGCCGGCTCATCCGGGACTCACACGCCAGCGCCGTCGTCGTGAGTCGCCAAGATCAGGTCTGCGGCTTTCTCGCCGATCATGAGGCAGGTCGCGTTGATGTTGCCTGAGGTGATCCTCGGCATGATGGACGCATCGGCAATGCGCAAGCCCCTCACGCCACGCACGCGCAGCGCCGGATCCACCACCGCGCCGGGGTCGTTGCCCATGCGGCATGTGCCGCATGGGTGGTAAATGGTGTTCGAACGGTTGCGCACGTAGTCCAGAATCTGCTCGTCGGTGGTCACGGCCTTGCCCGGCAGGTACTCCTCGGAGACCAACTCTTTCATCGGCGACGTGGCGAGCACCTCGCGCACCTTGCGCACTGCGCGAATGAAGAATTGCCGGTCCTCCTCGGTCGCGAGGTGGTTGGGGTGGATCGCCGGGGGCGTGCGCGGATCCGCATCGCGCAGTTCGACGTGGCCGCGGCTGCTCGGCCAGGACTGTGTGACCGACACGGTGAACGCAGAGAACGGATGCGGGTACTGCCCGATACCCGGCACACTGAACGGCATGAGGAACGCCTGCGCGTCCACGCGCGATTCGCTCGCCCGGGTGCGGAAGAACATGCCGGCGTGCGCCGATGCGAAGGTCAGCGGCCCTTGCCGCTGGAACGCGAAGCGGGCGCCCATGAGCAGCCGCTTCCACCAGCTGCGCAGCTCATCGTTCAATGTGATTGGCGCACGGGTCTTGCTGACGACGCGAATGGCCAGGTGGTCCTGGAGGTTGCGTCCCACTTCCTCGCTCTGCGCAACCATCGGCACACGGTGGGCCTGCAGTTGCGCCTCGGGACCCACGCCCGATAGCAAGAGCAGCTTGGGTGTATTGAGCGCGCCCGAGCACAGCACCACTTCGCGGGACGCGGAGGCGCGCTTCAAGTTGCCGCGCGCATCCCGGTACGCGACGCCGACCGCAACCTGGCCGTTGAACAGGACGCGCTCGACCTGTGCTCTCGTTTCGATGCTCAGATTGGAGCGGCGCCTGGCTGCGCGCAGTGCGCCGATGGCGGAGTTGGAGCGCAGGCCGCGCCGCACCGTGTGATCGTAGACGCCGATGCCGTCCTGCCGCTCGCCGTTGAAATCATCGTTGCGCTCGAGTCCGGCGTTGATCCCGGCCGCGATGAATTGATCGCACAACACCGACGGCGTTCGCGACTTGGTGACACTCACCGGGCCGCCCTTGCCGTGCAACGGCGTGTCGCCCAGGTAATGGTCCTCCGATTTGCGGAAGTACGGCAGGACATCGTTCCAGCCCCAACCGTCGCAGCCGGCCTCTTGCCAGTCGTCGAAGTCCTCACGCTGCCCTCGCACATGCACCATGCCGTTGATCGCACCTGAGCCGCCCACCACCTTGCCGCATGCCAGGTACACGCGGCGATCGCCCAGGTGCGGGACCGGTTCGGTTTGGAAGGCCCAGTTCACCTTCTTGTTGGTGATGGTCTTGCCCACCCCCAGTGGAATGTGGATCCAGGGGTTGCGGTCCCACCCACCTGCTTCCAGCAGCAGGACGGAGTACTTTCCGCTTTCGCTCAGGCGGCTGGCCACGATGGCGCCGGCACTGCCCGCGCCGACGACGACGAAGTCAAAAGGCACATCGGTCTGCATGGGCTCCTTTTGCAGAGTGAGTGGAACCGGCGAGCCGCCGATCCCTTGGCAAAAGTCGCAAAGTGTCGGCCGCAATCGTCGGCACATTCGCAAGCTGTGCTTGAAAGTGTTTAAAGCCCGCTGCCGCGCTGGAGGCGGCGTGGCCTGCATAGCATCGCGTCATCCACCGCCCGCGGCGTACGGGCGCAGGTACGCGAGTCCGCATCAGCGACACATCTTTCTCATTTGCAATCACGACCGGTTTCATCCGGCACAGGAGACATCAACATGCAGATCGGCGGCCCCCTTTCGCGACGCAAGGCGCTTGCCGGCATTGGCGCACTTTGCCTGGCGTCCACTGCCCAAGCCGAGGGTTTCGGCTCCAAGCCGATCCGCATCCTGGTCGGTTTCAGCGCCGGCGGATCCACCGACGCGTTGGCGCGCATCTATGCCGCCAAGCTGGGCGAGATACTGAACACCTCCGTCATCGTGGAAAACAAGCCGGGCGCCATGCAACTGCTGGCGGCCCGGCCGGTCATGGCCGCACCGCCCGACGGCTACACGCTTTGGGTCACCAGCAGCAGTGCGCTCTCCCAAACGCCGGGTGTGCGCAAGGACCTTCCGTACGATCCACTGAAGAACTTCACGCCGCTGGCCGAGATGGCAGATGCCGAGGCGGTCTTCGTCGTGCGGGCGGAGACGGGCCTGACATCCGTGCGGGAGGTGGTCGCGTTCGCCCGCGACAAGCCGGGCAAGCTGAACTACGGCTCGGCCGGCGTCGGATCGGCCAATCATCTTCTGACCGAGTACTTCAAGGTCCTGACGGGCACGAATCTCACCCACATCCCGTACAAATCCGATCCTGACGTCGTTCGCGAAGTCATCGGCGGTTCGGTGGACGTGGCCATCGTCGTGGCCAATGCCGTCCTTGCGCACGCCCAGAACCCCAAGCTCAGGCTGCTCGGCGTCACGGGCTCTCAACCTCTGGCGGCCATTCCCGACGTCCCGTTGCTGACCCAAAGCGGTGTCAAGGAACTGCGGGAACTGGGAACGTACCTCTTCTATGGAATCCTCGGCCCGTCGGGCATGCCGCAGGCCCTGGTGCAGACGCTGAACGAGGCCGTCGTGCAAGCATCGAAGTCGCCCGACGTCGTCGCCAAGCTCGAGAAGCAGTTCTTCAAGCCAACCGGCAGCACGCCGGCCGAATTCCGCCAGCACATCGAACGCGACCTCGCCATCTGGAAGCGCGTTGGCGCCAACGTCAAGCTGACCGAGGGCAACACCTGAGCCGCGGCCCCAACCACATGAACACGCCGTCGCCCGCACGCGGAGTTCCGGGTGATCGCAGTCCATCTTTGTCGCGCCCCGGGGGAACGCAGCAGCATGAACAGCATGACACTTGATGATGTCCGTGTAGGCTACATCGGGCTTGGCGCCATGGGCGGCAGACTGGCCCGTCGCCTGCAGAAGCAAACGCGGCTCCACGTGTGGGATCTGAATGCAGTCCAGGTGGAGGCGATCGCGCAGGAAGGGGCCCAGGCGGCGCCCGACGCGGCCGAACTGGCGCGATGCTGCGACGTCGTTTTCCTGTCGCTGCCGCGAACCCAGGACGTCGAGCAACTGGTCTTCGGTCCGCGTGGGCTGATGGGTGGCTTGCGTCCCGGCATGCTCGTGATCGACCAGACCAGCGGCGCTCCCGAAGCCACGCGGTCCATCGGCGAGCGGCTTCGGGCGAACGGCGTCGCCATGGTGGATGCACCGGTTTCCGGCACGCCGGCCGCAGCCGCGGCCGGCGAATGCACCGTGCTGTATTCAGGTGCGCCGCAGGACGTCGACCGGGCGCTGCCCTGGCTCAAAGTCATCAGCGCCAAGCTCTTTCCGTGCGGCGTCAGGCTCGGCGATGCGCAGGCCGTCAAGCTGATCAACAACACGATCAATACGGGCTGCAGGGCGGCCACCCTCGAGATGGCGGCCCTTGGTGGCAAGTGCGGGCTGCGCCTGAAAGAAATCGCCGATGCGCTGAACGAAGGTGAAGGCTGCAACCGGCCATCCCAACTGATGTTGACGGCGCTGGCCGACGGACGCGTGTCGACGAACTTCGCGCTGAAGCACGTCGTCAAGGACATCAACCAGTGCCTTGAAATGGCGACACCTCTTGACGTTCCGATGCCCATTGCCGGCGTGGTGCGCGGAGTGCTTCAGGTCGGCTGCAACACGCTGGGGCCCGCGGCGCAACTGGAGGACATCGTCTCACTGACCGAGTCGATGTGCGCGGCGCCCATCCGCCCCGCGAAGACCGAGCAGGCCGTTCTCGAAGGAGCCGAACGCGCAGGCCTGCTGAAGCTGATCGACGGGGCCGTGGCTGCCTGCAACGAACGAGTGACGCGGGAGGCACTGGCAGTCGGCGTGAAAGCCGAAATGGACCTGGGACGGATGCTTGCGGCGATTCGTGCAAGCTCCGGTTGGAGCCGCGCCCTCGACCGCATCGACGCTGAAGAGCTGCACCGCGGATGTGGAAGCGGCGGCAGTGACGTGCTGGCGCGTGACGCTCTTCGCAGGGTCTTTGCACTCGCAGTCGAACTGGAAGTACCCCTGTTGATCGTCAACGGAGTGCGCAGCAGCATCGAGGCAATCGTCGTCGATGGCGTCGGTAGCCGGCAGGACTTGCCAGCGCTCGCCTCGGCGGCGTGCTGAAAACCGCGCCAGCGCGCGCAGGATGGTGCCGCGCGCTCGAATCCCATTCATCCCGCACACCCCGAAGGAGTTCCTCATGAAGTCGTACAACCAGTTCTACATCGATGGCGAGTGGGTCGATGCCGTGCAATCACGACGCAGCTTCAAGCTGGTCAACCCGGCGACGGAAGAAGTCTTCGCTGAAATCGCGCTGGGCGACGAACACGACGTCGACCGGGCGGTGAAAGCCGCGCGCCGGGCGTTTGCGAGCTTTTCCCAGACCACGCCGGCCGAACGAGCGGCGCTCCTGCGCCGCATCGCCGAGACGATGGGCCGGCGCGAGGCCGACTTGATGGCCGCCGCCACGCAGGAGATGGGCACGCCGCTCAGTTCGGTCAGCCATGCACGCTTGTCGGTGGAGCAGTTCAAGCAAGGCGCCGCGGTGCTGGACCACTATGCCTTCGAGCGCATGCTCGGCACCAACATCATCCGCCGCGAGGCGATCGGCGTTTGCGGCCTCGTCTCGCCCTGGAACTGGCCGATCCAGACCATTTGCACCAAGCTCGCCTCGGCCCTGGCCGCCGGATGCACCGTGGTCCTGAAGCCCAGCGAGTACACGCCGATCTGCGCGCTGCTGATCGCCGAGATCCTGCACGAGGCCGGTGTGCCGCCCGGCGTGTTCAACCTCGTGAACGGCGACGGGCCCACCGTCGGCCGTGCGATGTCGACGCATCCGGATATCGACATGCTGTCCTTCACCGGCTCCACGCGCGCCGGCATCCAGGTCGCGCTCGATGCGGCACCGACCGTCAAGCGGGTGTGCCAGGAGCTTGGCGGGAAGTCCGCGCACATCATCCTTCCCGATGCCGATCTGGCCGCGGCCGCACGCTTCGAAATCGCGCGCGGCTGCGGCAACTCCGGGCAGTCGTGCCATGCGCCCACGCGGGTGCTGGTGCATCGCGACCAACTGGAGCAGGTCCTCGCATTGCTGGCGGAAGAGGCGAACAAGCTGGTGGTCGGCGATCCGACGAAGCCCGAGACGAACCTCGGCCCGGTGGTCAACCGCTCGCAGTACGAGCGCATCCAGGGCTATATCCGCAAGGGCATCGAGGAGGGCGCACGCCTGGTGTGCGGCGGCCCGGAGCGGCCGGCCGGCCTGGAGCGCGGTTTCTACATCCGGCCCACCGTGTTCGCCGACGTCACGCCGCAGATGACCATCGCGCGTGATGAGATCTTCGGCCCGGTGCTGTCGGTGATCAGCTACCGCGACGTGGATGAGGCGGTCGCCATCGCCAACGACTCCCCCTATGGCCTGGGCGGCTACGTGTTCGCCTCGACGCCCGCGCGGGCCCGCGACGTGGGCGTCCGCTTGCGGGCCGGCCGCATCATCTGCAACGGCGCGCCGGGCAACCAGGTCGCGCCGATGGGCGGCTACAAGCAGTCGGGCAATGGCCGCGAGATGGGCGTCTTCGGCCTCGAGGAGTTCCTCGAAGTCAAGGCCATGATCGGCTTCGCCTGAGAGCGTCCGGCCGAAGCGCTGCCGGATGGCCGCCAGGGCCTGACAACAGGCCCTGGCGGCCCTTGCAAGGCGGAACCAGGCGCGATGCTCAATAAGACTTCGGCAGTCCCAGCACCTTGTCCGAGATGAAGTTCAGCACCATCTGCTGGCTGATCGGCGCGATCTTCAGCAGCCGGGTCTCCATCCAGAAGCGCGAGACGTGGTACTCGGTCGACATGCTGAAGCCGCCGTGGAACTGCATCGCCCGGTCCGCCGCCTCGAAGCCGGCTTCGGAACCGAGGAACTTTGCCGCGTTCGCCTCCGGCCCGCATGGCTTGCCTTCGTCGAACAGCCTGGCGGCCTTCTGGGTCATCAGGTCGGCCGCCTCCAGGCGGATCCAGCTGTCGGCGAGCGGGTGCGCGACGGCCTGGTTCTTGCCGATCGGGCGGTCGAAAACGATGCGGTCCTTGGCGTACTGCACGGCCAGGTTCAGCGCCCCGCGGCCCAGGCCGATGGCGGTGTAGGCGACCGCGATCCGCTCGGGGTTGAGGCCGTCGATCAGGCAGCGAAAGCCCTTGCCTTCCTCGCCGACGATCTCGTGCTCGAACACCTCGAAGTCCTCGAACACCACTTCGTTGCTGTCGACGGCATTGCGCATGATCTTGTCGATGGCATTAATCTCGACGCCCTTCTTGCCCTTGAGCTGGGTCAGGAAGAGCGTCATGCCGTCGAACGGCCGTTCCGGGTTGCGGGGGCTGGTGCGGGTCAGCAGGAGGATGCGGTCCGCGTTCTTCGCATTCGAGATCCACACCTTGCGGCCGTTGACCAGGTAGCGCTTGCCGTCCTTCTTCGCGAAGGTCTTGAGGCGCGAGGTGTCGACTCCGTTGTCGGGCTCGGTCACGCCGAAGCACATCATCTCCTAGCCAGTCGCCAGCTTGGGCAGGAATTCCTTCTTCATCGCTTCGGAGCCGTGGTGGATGACCGGTCCCGGCGGAAAGACGTAGTACTGGAAGGCGGAATTGGCATTGAAGCCGCAGCGCTGGCCGAGTTCGTCGAGCACCACGCCGACCTCGGTGAGGCCGAGGCCCATGCCGCCGTACTCCTCGGGCATCAGGATGCCGAGCCAGCCGCCCTGGGCCAGCGCGTCCTTGAAGTCCCAGGGGAACTCCTTGGCCATGTCTTTCCGCCGCCAGTAATCAAGATCGAACTGCCCGGCGATCTTGCGGATCGAGTCGCGGATCATGTCGAGTTGGGATGGGTCGAGGGCCATGGGGTTGCTCCAGTCTTGTCGTTCGATGCATATGCAGGGCGCAGCGATGCAAGCGCGGCGACAATGCATTATGCATAATACGTACTTTGCGGCGAAACTGTACACGCGTCTCGGAGCAGGCGGGCAGGCCTGCTCCGGATGTCAGCACTGGCCGGAGCTCAGGTCCGCTCCGAGTGCTTCGATGTGCGTGATCAGGTCCTTGCTTGCCTGGTCCAGTGGAGCGCGTTCGCGGAAGATGACCGCAATGTCCCGCTTCATGACGGGAAGGACGATGGGCAACGGCTTGATGGCGCCGCCGTGGCTGTCGTCGGAGACGGAGTGCGATGGCAGCAGCGCCAGATGCTCGCTGGATTCCACGAGCGACTTGGCGAAATCGACGGAGCCGCACTCGACCAGTTGGGCAGGAACCTTGATGCCTTCTGCAGCCATGATCTTCTCGAGCACGTTCCGCTGCGCCCACCCGACCATGGGGCAGACCCAGGGATACTGCGCAAGGTCGGCCAGAGTGGCCGCCTCCAGCTTGAAGAGCGGATGGTCGGCGCGTGCGTAGACGCGCAGCCGGTCCCTGAACAGGACACGCTGCTTGAGGCCATCCGGAAAGATGTCGAAGAACTCCGTCTGGCCCACGATGAAGTTGAACTTGCAGCGCAGGAGGCCGAGGAGCAGCTCGACCTGGACGCGTTCGACGACGCGGATCAGGGTGTCCGGGTGCTGCAGACGCCATCGACCGACCGCGCGCGGGATCACGTTGCTGCCAAGCGTCGGCAAGGTGCCGAGGGTGATGGTGCGATCCGTCCCGGCGTTCGCTCTGATCTGCCCTTGCGCCGATTCCATCTCGTCCTTGATCTGACGAGCATGCGCATAGATGAGCTCGCCGGCGGCGGTTGGAATGATCCCGGCGGGTCCGCGCTGCAGCAACGTCATCCCGAGTTCTGCTTCGAGCCTGTCCATCGACTTGGTCAGTGCCGGCTGCGAAACAAGAAGGATCTTGGCGGCTTTGGCGAGGCTGCCCTGCTCGATGATCGAAGCCAGCTGCAGCAGCTTTCGTGGGTCCATGATGTCTCCGATCGTCCCGCCTGTTCCTGGAAGGAACAGTGTAAGGCGGGCGAACGATCGAATCTCATGCCGCAGGCGCCTGGACGCCGCTGCGGAATTCATCTCCGCGGCGCCGCCGAGGGGGCACGCGGATGCTGTACCTTGCCTGGGCAACGAGAGACGGGACGAGGAACGGGTCAGTTGGTGTCGGTGATGCCGTTGTCCTTGATGACCTTGCCCCATCGGGCCGCTTCGCTCTTGATGTAAGCGCTGATGGCCGCCTGGTCCCGGGGCTCGACGTTGAATCCACTCGCTGCGAGCTGCTCCTGAACCGCCGGATCCTTCAGGGCCTTGGTGAATGCATCACCGAGCTGTGCGACCGTCTGCGGCGGCGTGCCCGCTGGAGCCAGGAAGGCATACCACAGCCGCGGAGAGAAGTCCGCAAACCCCGCGCTCTTCATGGTCGGCACACCGGGCAATGCCGGATGCGGCGCGTCGGAAATGACCGCCACGGCCCTCGCCCTGCCGCCCTTGGCGAGGGATGCGGCCTCGGCGGTCGACGAGAAGAACATCTGCACCTGGCCACCCACGAGCGCCTGGGTGGCATCCGGATTCCCGCGGAACGGCACGTGAGTTCCGGTGGCGCCTACGTCGTTGAGAAACCGTGCCGCGGAAAGATGCGCCATTGTGCCGACACCGCCGGAGGAATAGGCAATGCCGTTGGGCGCCTTGGCGGCCTTGACCACATCGGCCAGGGTCTTCAGGTCGGAAGAGGCGGGAACGATCAGTGCCATCGGGAACGAACCGACGCCGACGATGGGAACGAAGTCGCGCTGAAGGTCGTAAGGCAGCTTCTCGCGCAGCACGCTGATCACGACACCGGATGCGGTGAGGCTGAGCAACGTGCAACCGTCCGGCTTTGCCTTCGCGACGAAGTCCGTGCCGATCGTCGTGCTGGCACCTGCCTTGTTCTCGACGACGAAGGACTGGCCGAGCAGCGCCCCGGCCTTGTTGCCGACGATCCGGCTGACCACGTCGCCGCCGCCGCCCGCCGGGTTCGGGACGATCATCTTGACCACGGGGCAGCGCACCTGGGCTGCCGCGTTTCCGAGGCCGAAGGCATGCGCCGCGCCCATCAGTGCGATTGCGCACCACCACTTCTTGCCAGATTTCACGTCCATTGCTCCTGTCATCGTTATGCGCGCCGCGCCGCGGTGTGGAGTTTAGGCGGCACTGACCCGTCGTGACAGCGTCGCGGCGCAGCGCCTATAACCACCAGTTATTGCAAGTGCGTCCGCGCACGCGCATGCCGTTGACAGCGCAGGCGCAGCGACGAATCATGCGCATCATCGGGATGCATGCGGCCCGGCACCCAGCCGATGCAGTTCCCGCGACAGTGGAGCCTTCGCCGCGCCCCGTCGACATCGCTTTGTGCTGCACCCGCCGCACCCGTTCCGCTTCCCATCCACTCCCGAGAGACCATGGACCACGACCGCACCGCGCCCGAGCTTGTACGCAACGCCAACTACATCGATGGTGTCTGGAAGAAGTCCGATCAAGGGCGCTACTTCGACGTGGTTGATCCGGCCACCGGCGCCACCATCGTTCGTGTCCCCGACAGCGGTGCAGCCGACGCGCGCGCCGCTGCCGATGCCGCGCACGAGGCCTTCGCGACCTGGCGGAAGGTGCCGGCCAAGGCACGGGCCCTGATCATCAAGCGTTGGAACGATCTGGTGCTTTCGCGCCAGGACGAGTTGGGTGCATTGATTTCGCGCGAACAGGGCAAGCCGCTGGCCGAAGGCAAGGGTGAAGTCGCCTATGCCGCCAGCTACATCGAATGGTTCGGCGAAGAAGCGACGCGCGTCAACGGCGACGTGATCCCGGCCCCGGTGCCGGGACGCCGCATGTTCGCCGTCAAGGAACCGGTCGGCGTGGTGGCGGCCATCACGCCCTGGAACTTTCCCGCGGCCATGATTGCGCGCAAGATCGCGCCGGCGCTGGCAAGCGGCTGCACCGTGGTCTGCAAGCCGGCCGAGGACACACCGCTCACTTCGCTGGCGCTGGTGGCGCTGGCAGAGCAGGCCGGCGTGCCCAAGGGAGTGATCAACGTCGTGACTGCTTCGCGCGAGCGAACGCCCGAGGTGGTCGATGCATGGCTCGACGATCCGCGCGTGCGCAAGATCACCTTCACCGGGTCGACGCCGGTGGGCAAGCACCTGGCACGCCGCAGCGCCGACACGCTCAAGAAGCTGTCGCTGGAACTGGGTGGCAACGCGCCCTTCATCGTGTTCGAGGATGCCGACCTCGATGCCGCGGTCGAGGGTCTGATGGCGTCGAAGTTCCGCAACGGCGGCCAGACCTGCGTCTGCCCCAACCGCGTCTTCGTGCAGGCGACGGTGCACGATGCCTTCGCGGGCAAGTTGGCGGCACGTGTCGGCGCGCTCAAGACAGGGCCGGCGACGGACCCGTCCTCGCAGATCGGGCCCATGATCAACGAGCGTGCCATCGAGAAGATCGAGCGCCACGTTGAAGATGCCGTGCGCCGCGGTGCGAAGGTGCTGGTCGGCGGGAGCCGCCTGCCCGCGGTCGGCCCCAACTATTTCGCGCCCACCGTGCTGACGGGCGCCGATGCGACGATGGCCTGCAGCTGCGAGGAAACCTTCGGCCCCGTGGTGCCGCTGACGCGCTTCGAGAATGAAGACGAAGTGGTGGCTGCCGCCAACGACACGCCCTTCGGCCTGGCGGCCTACTTCTACAGCCGGGACGTACGCCGCATCTGGCGCGTGGCCGAGGCCCTGGAGACCGGCATCGTCGGGGTCAACGAAGGCGCCCTCGCTGCCGAGGCCGCGCCTTTCGGCGGCGTGAAGGACTCGGGGTACGGACGCGAGGGCTCGGTCCACGGTCTCGACGATTTCCTGCACATCAAGTACATCTGCCAGGGGCAACTGGATTGAGCGCCTCGCTTCGCGCAGGCCAGGCGGAGCCGCCGCCCTTGGCCCGCCAGGATCAACTGATCCGCCGCCTGAGCGCAGCCATCCAGGGGGAGGTGCGCTTCGACACCGGCAGTCGCGCCCTCTACAGCGCGGACGCGTCGAACTACCGGCAGGTGCCGATCGGCGTGGTCGTGCCGCGCAGCGTCGATGACATCATCGCCACGGTCGCGGTGTGCCGCGAATTCGACGTTCCGGTTCTCGCGCGCGGCGGCGGTACCTCGATGTGCGGGCAGAGCGTCAACGTGGCGGTGGTGATCGACACCTCCAAGTACGTCAATCGCGTGCTGGAAGTCGACCCGCAGCAGCGGCTCGCGCTGGTCGAGCCTGGCGTGGTATGCGATGTGCTGCGCGACGCGGCCGAGGAACACGCGCTTACGTATGCGCCCGACCCGGCCACCCACAGCCGCTGCACGCTGGGCGGAATGATCGGCAACAACTCGTGCGGCCCGCATTCCGTGATGTCCGGCAAGACGGAAGAGAATATCGAGGCGCTGGAGGTGCTGACCTACGACGGCGCGCGCTTCTGGGTCGGGCCGACCAGCGAGGAAGAACTGGAGCGCATCATCCGCGCGGGCGGGCGCCAGGGCGAGATCTACGCCGGCCTGAAGGCGCTGCGCGACAAGTACGCCGACGAGATCCGGGCGCGCTTTCCGGACATACGCCGCCGCGTCTCAGGCTACAACCTCAACCAGCTGCTGCCCGAGAACGGCTTCAACGTCGCGCGGGCGCTGGTCGGCTCCGAGGGCACCTGTGCGCTGACGCTGCACGCGCGCACCAATCTGGTCGCGAGCCCGCAGGGGCGGGTGGTGCTGGTGTGCGGCTATCCCGACATCTACCTGGCCGGCGACGCCGTGCCGACGCTGCTGCCGTTCGAGCCGATCGCGATGGAGGGGCTGGACGAGCGCATCGTCGGCGGCCTGCGGGTGCGCAAGTGGAAGCTTGACGACGTCGCGCTGCTTCCGGCAGGCAGCGCCTGGATCATGGTCGAGTTCGGCGCCGACACGCGCGAGGCGGCGGCGCAGCGCGCGCGGGAAGTCATGGCCGAGTTGGCACGGTTGCCCCAGGCCCCGTCGATGTTCCTGGCCGAGGATGCCAAGACGCAGGCGCGCCTGTGGTCGATCCGCGAGCAGGGCGCTTCGGCCACGTCGATGAGCGATGTGCCTGGCGAGCCCGATCCGATCGTCGGCTGGGAAGACGCCGCGGTCGACCCCGCGCGCCTGGGCGACTACCTGCGCGAGTTCCAGCAGCTGATCGATCGCTGCGGCTACAAGACCTCCCTGTACGGGCACTTTGGCGACGGCTGCATCCACGCGCGGATCACCTTCGACCTGCGCAGTGAAGCAGGCCTCGCCCAGTGGCGCGCCTTCCTGGTCGATGCGTCGAAGCTGGTGGTGAAGTACGGCGGCTCGCTCAACGGGGAGCATGGTGACGGCCGGGCCAAGTCCGAGTTCCTTCCGATCATGTTCGGCGACACGCTGATGCAGGCGTTCCGCGAGTTCAAGGAGATCTGGGACCCGCGCCACAAGCTCAACCCGCACATCATCGTGGACCCCTACAGGGCCGACGAGCACCTGCGCATGGGTCCGGATTACCAGCCGCTGCGGCCGGTGACCCACTTCTCGTTCGCGGACAAGCAAGCCAGCTTCACGCGTGCGGTCGAGCACTGCATCGGCATGGGCAAATGCCGCGCCAAGCAGGCTGGCACCATGTGCCCGAGCTACCGGGCCACTGGCGAAGAGCGCTACTCCACCCGCGGGCGCTCCCGGCTGCTGTTCGAGATGCTGCGGGGCGAGGTCATCACGGACAAGTGGCGCAGCGAGGAGGTCAAGGAAGCGCTGGACCATTGCCTGGCTTGCAAGGGCTGCAAGAGCGACTGCCCCACGCACGTGGACATGGCGACGTACAAGGCCGAGTTTCTCTCGCACTACTACGAGACGAAGGCACGGCCGGTGCAGGCCTACTCGATGGGGATGATCGGGCGCTGGGCGCCGCTGGCTGCGGCCTTGCCGGCGCTGACCAACCTGGTGACGCAGACGCCGGGCCTGCGCAGCGTCGCCAAGGCCATCTCCGGCATCGCGCCGGAGCGCGACATCGCCCGATTCGCCCCGCGGCCATTTCGCAAGCTGTTCCGGGCGCACAAGAGCAAAGGGACAGGCGATCGGCGCGTCATGCTGTGGCCGGACACCTTCAACAACCACTTTCACCCCGAGACGGCGATGGCGGCCGTGCGCGTGCTGGAGCACGCTGGCTACAAGGTGGAGATTCCGTCGATGCGCCTGTGCTGCGGCCGCCCGCTGTATGACTTCGGCTTGCTGGAGCAGGCCAAGCGGCAGCTGCGCGAGATCCTCGACGCGCTGCGTCCGGCGATCGAGGCCGGCGTGCCCCTGGTCGGACTGGAGCCGGCGTGCGTCGCGGTGTTCCGTGACGAGATGGTCAACCTGTTCCCCGACGACGCGCAGGCGGTGGCCTTGGCCAGTCGGACCTTCATGTTCTCGGAGTTCCTCGTCAAGCAGGCGCGGTACAAGCCGCCGCAGCTCAAGATGAAAGCGATCGTTCACGGCCATTGCCACCAGAAGGCGGTGGCAGGCATGGGCGACGAGATTGCCCTGCTGGGGGCGATGGGCCTGGACTTCGACCTGCTGGATTCGGGCTGCTGCGGCATGGCCGGCTCGTTCGGCTTCGACAAGGACAAAGTCGAGCTCTCCAAGCAGATCGGCGAGATGGTGCTGCTGCCCGCGGTGCGCGCAGCGACCGCGGACACCCTGGTGGTCACCAACGGCTACAGCTGCCGCGAGCAGATTGCGCAGGGCGCCAAGCGTGAGGCCTTGCACCTGGCGGAGGTGATCGACCTCGCCATCCAGCGGCAAGGCAGCGCGCGCGAGCAGTTGCACCACGCGGAGAAGAAGGTCCCGGAGGCCGAGATCGAGTAGGTGGTTGGCGCCAGCGGCGCCAGCCCTTGCCAGGCTGACCGCCTCCGTGTGGAAGACGGCAGCTTGTCGGGCTATGCGTAGAGGCCGGCAGCGCGGGCACGCTGCATCGCCAGGCCCACGATCAGGTCGCAGGTCGGCGTCGGCACGCCGGCGAGACGGGCCAGTTCCAAGGGCGCGGCAAGAAGGGCATTCACCTCCATCGTCCGCCCCGCCAAAAGATCCTGCAGGATGCTCTGCTTGTGCTTGGACACCTTCAGGCGCGAAATACCCGCCATGGGATCGCCGACCTTGCAGCCAAGCGCCTGCGCGATCGCGGCGCCTTCCAGCGACATGCGTTCGGCGGACTCGAGCACGGCCGGATTGGCGAGCGCCTCGCCCATCGCCGACGCTGTGAGGATGCCCAGCGAGCCGCCGACGAGGTTCATCAGGACTTTTTCCCAGACGGCGTCGCGGATCCGGTCGGTCACTTCGGCCTGGAGGCCCCCGGCGCGCATGGCGGCGGCCAGCGCGGTCAGCCGTTCGTCCGCCTGGCCGTCAGGGCGGCCGAAGACGAACCGGTTGGTCGGATTCTGGACGTGGACGACCCCGGGGGAGGTGACGGTGCAGGCGGTGTGTGCGACCGCCCCCACGGCACGCCTGGGGTCGACGTTGCGCCACACCGTGTCGTCGGGGTCGATGGCCGGCAGCCGCTTCCCGTCGAGCTCGCCGCCATTCGCGTGGAAATACCACCACGGGATCCCGTTCATGACGAAGAGCACGGGCGTGTCGGCACCGAGCAGGGGCGCGATCCCGGTCGCGACCTGCGGCAAGGCGGGGGCTTTCACCGTGACGATGACGATGTCTTGAACACCGAGCGTGGCGGGGTCATCGCTGACCACAGGCTGCGAGCGCAACTCGCCTTCCGGCGTCTGGATGCGCAGGCCATGCTCGCGGATGGCCGCGAGGTTCGCGCCGCGCACGAGCAGCGACACCTGCTCGCCAGCAGCGGCCAGCCGGCCCGCAATGTGGCCGCCAACGGCCCCGGCGCCATACACGCAGACTTTCACAGCGCTGCTTCCTTGCGCTTCTGCGTCGCTGCTGCAACCAGCATCGACAGGTCGGCGCCGAGCGAGACATACAGCCCCCCCATCGCGACATACTTTTTCATCAGGTCGGGCCGCGAGGCGAGCCCGCCGACACCGAGCGCCTTGCCATGCGCGCGGCACGCCGCGAGCACCTTCGCATAGGCTTCCTCGACCAGCGGATGGTCGAACTGTCCGGGCACGCCCGCCTCGGTGCAGAGGTCGTTCGCCCCGACGAGAAGAATGTCGACCCCCGGCACGGCGGCGATCTCGTCGACCGCTGCGAGGCCGGCCGCGGACTCGATCATCGCGACGATGGTGATTGCCGCGTTGAGTTGTTCCGTGGCTTCGCTCGCCGGCATCGAGCGGTAGCGCAGCTGGGGCATGATGCCGGGCAGCGAACGCTCGCCCTCGGGCCGGTACCTGGCGGCACGGACGACCGCGCGTGCGTCGTCCGCCGAATGGAGGTCCGGCACGATGACGCCGATGGCGCCGGCGTCCAGGGCACGCGTGATGACATGCGGGTCGACGCCGGGTACGCGCACGAACGGCGCCACGCCCATCGCCAGCGCCGAGATGCTGATCTGACCGGCGGTCTCCACCGAAATGCCGCTGTGCTGGAGATCGATGTAGAGGGCGTCGAAGCCCGCCGCGGCGGCGATGGCGCCGATCTCGGCGCCACGCACGAGGCGCACGGTCATCGAGTAAACGGGTTCGCCGCGGGCGATCTTGTCTTTGACGGAACTGGATAGACGTGTTGTGGTTGCGGACATGTCGGTCGGAGCCCAGGTTGCACGCCACCAGCAGCAGCGTCTCACCTGGATTTGCCAGGAGTTGTATTCGTGCGGGCCGCGAGACTTGAGGTGCCGCAGCGCGTGGAGGACTCGATGCTGGGCCATGCACCCATGCGAGTCAATGCACGGCGACCGAGGGCTATAGCTCCAAGGCATATCCGGGTCGAACCCATCCTTGAATCGCGACCATCGCCTGCCTACGATTGCGCATCACGAAGTCAACCAGTCCAAGGAAAACACATGCGGGTATCTGAGGCTTTGCAGGCCGAATCGGGCGTCGTCGGAAGCATGCGCGAGGGCGTTCTAGAACTCAAAATTCTGCTGACGGGGGAAGACGAGAGCCCCAACAACTACTGCTTGCAGATGAATCGCACCGGTACCGGTGGCTGGGGCACGCCTCGCCACAGGCACAACTTCGACCAGGTGCGCTACATCCTGAAAGGCGACTATCCGTATGCGAAAGGCAAGTCCATGCCCGAAGGCTGGGTCTGCTATTTCCCGGAAAGCGTCCACTACGGTCCGCAGGAGCGCCCGGAGGGCCTGGAGATGCTGACCTGCCAGTTCGGCGGCGCCAGCGGCAACGGATTCCTCAGCGTCGCCAGGCGAGAAGCGGCGAACGAAGCGCTCAAGAAAAAGGGCGAGTTCAAGAACGGCATCTTCACGTACCTCGACGAGCAGGGCAAACGCCACAACCAGGATGGTTCCGAGGCCTGCTTCGAGGAAGCGACGGGGCAGAAGCTGAGCTTCGCGAAGGCGAGGTACGACGACATCGTCCTGATGAATCCGGCCAGCTACGACTGGATCCCGGAAGTGGCGCCGGGCGTGGCCACGAGGTGGCTCGGAACGTTCACGGAGCGGAAGACCCGGATCGCACTGACCCGGATCGAACAGGACGCGACCTTCTCGGCCGGAGAAGAGGACGCGATCGAGCTGGTGTTCTTGAGCAAGGGCAAGCTTGTCGTGAATGGCCAGGAGTATGGCCCGCACACCGCTTTCGAATTCCTCGCCGGCGAGGGGCCTATTTCCTTGAAGGCGGCCGCCGAGAGCGAGATCCTCCGCATTCTGCTGCCGCGCTTCTGAAGAGTCGCGGTTTCGAGGTTCCGTCCGAACCTGTCGGCCGTGGTGGAGACGGTCACGGCAGGTTCAACCGCATCGTCAGAGTCGCTGCGCAAGCGAAGTGGGGGGCCGTGATTGCGGCCGGCCCTACAGCAAGCATTTCACCGATCCGAACGGCCCACCGTTACAAATGAAGCGCGCGCGCGCCCCGCGGTGCGGTCGCATGATTCAACAACCAGACACCATGAACACCCGACAACTGCTGCTCGCCACTTTCGGCCTGCTCATCGCCGCAACCCTGCCGGCCCAGGCCCAGACCTTTCCGGAAAAGCCGGTGAAGGTCGTGATGCCCTATCCAGCCGGAACAGGCCCGGACGCCGTGATGCGCCATGTCGGCGAACGCCTTGCCAAGGTCTGGGGCCAGCAGGTGGTCGTGGAGAACAAGCCTGGCGCCAACGGCTGGATCGGCCTGGACACCGTGAATCGCAGCGCGGCCGATGGCTATACCTTCCTGCTGGTCGACCAGGCCATCATGTCGCTGCATCCGTACCTGTACAAAAAAATGCCGCTCGATCCCGCGAAGGACTTCGTGCCAGTCGCTCCGATGTACTCGACGAACTATTTCATCGCGGTTGCAGCGAATTCGAAGCTGAAGACTTTTGCCGATCTGATGGCCGAGGCCAAGCGCCGCGGTTCGCCGCTCACCTATGGCTCTTCCGGCGTGGGGGGGCAACTGCACATCGGCGGCGCATTGGTTGAAGCCGCTGCCGGCGTGCCGATGACGCACGTGCCCAACAAGGACGTCCCGCAGATGTACGTGGACGTCAGCGAAGAGCGGGTCGACTTCGCCTTCGCCACCGCCGCGACGGCCGGGCCGCTGCAGAAGGCCGGCAAGCTGAAGTACATTGCCTTCGCCGCCCCGAAGCGCCACCCGCGCTATCCCGACGTACCGACGGTGGCCGAGTCCGGCGGACCCGCCGACCTGCAGGTGAGCACCTGGATCGCGCTGTTCGCGCCGACGGGTGCGCCGCCTGCCGTGGTCAACAAGGTCAGCGCGGACGTTGCGAAGATTATCGCGACGCCCGAAACGCAGGAGTTCCTTGCCAACATCGGGTTCATTGCATGGTCCGGCTCGGCTAAGGAGCTCGGCGACACCATGAAAAAGGATTCGGCCGGCTACAGCGACTTCGTCAAGAAGTTCAAGCTGTCCCTGGATTGAGCGAGGAGTCGAGCCATGCAACAAGGTGCTTTCGTCCAGCTTTCCGAAGATTCCGGCGTGCCCCTGTGGGCCCGGGACTTCAGTGTCAAGGACCGGGTCGTGATCATCACCGGCGCCGCGCAAGGCATCGGCCGCGAGCTGGCTCGCCAGTACGCCGCCGCCGGCGCGATCCCCGTGGTGGCCGACCTGAACCTCGAGAAGGCCGAGAAGGTCGTCGCCGAAGTACAGGAAGCGGGCGGCACGGCGCTCGGGGTCGCCGTCGATATCGGAAATCGCGAGTCGGTGGACGCGATGGTGGGCGCGGTGATGGGCAAGTACGGCCGGGTGGATGCGCTCGTCAACAACGCCGCCATCTTCGCGACGCTGCAGAAGCGACCGTTCGACCAGATTCCCGCGGCCGAGTGGGACCAGGTCATGAAGGTCAACATCACAGGCGTCTTCAACTGCGTTTGCGCCGTTGCGGCGCCGATGCGCGCGGCCGGCTGGGGGCGCATCGTCAACATTTCCTCCGATGCGGTGCGGCTCGGCGTGGCGAACTACCTGCACTACGTCACCTCCAAGGCCGCGCTGATCGGCATGAGCAACTCGCTGGCGCGTGAACTGGGGCCAAGCGGCATCACGGTCAACTGCATCCGGCCCGGCGGCGTCGCCACCGAGGTCGACCGCACCGTCAATCCGACGATCGAGCGCCGCCAGCAGATGCTCGCCCAGCAATGCGTGCCGCGCGGGCAGGTGCCCTCTGACCTGGTGGGCCTCACGATGTTCTTCACATCGCCCGCTTCGGCCTTTGTCACCGGCCAGACCATCGCCTGCGACGGCGGCCTGACCCACAACAGTTGAAGAAAGACACCCGGCGATGAAACACTACGGCAAGTTCTACATCGGAGGCGAGTGGGTGGAGCCTATCGAGGCCCGCTCCTTCGAACTGGTCAACCCCGCCACCGAGGCGCCTTTCGCCACCGTCAGCCTCGGCAGCGCGGCAGATGTCGACCGTGCGGTACGCGCGGCCAGGAGCGCGTTCGGCACCTTCAGCCGCACGAGCAAGGGAGAGCGCGTCGAGCTGCTGCAGCAGATCGTCGCCCGCTTCGAGGCGCGGCGGAACGACGTCGCCGCGGCGATCACCGAGGAACTGGGCGCGCCCATCGGGCTGACGCAGCTGACCGTCGGCGCCATCGATGTCTTCAGGCAGGCGGCTTCGACGCTGCAGGCCTACGACTTCGAGGTCCGCGACGGCGCCAACGTGGTCCGCCGCGAACCCATCGGGGTCTGCGGCATGATCACGGCCTGGAACTGGCCGGCGCAGCTCATCGCGACCAAGCTGTCCTCCGCCCTGGCGGCCGGATGCACGGCGATCGTGAAGCCCAGCGAGTTCACGCCAGTTACGGCCATCCTGATGGCCGAGATTCTCCACGAGGCCGGCGTGCCGAAGGGCGTCTTCAACCTTGTTAACGGCGACGGGCCGTCGGTCGGTCAGGCGATCTGCGAACACCCCGACATCGATATGGTGTCCTTCACCGGCTCGACGCGGGCCGGCGTCCTGATCGCGCAGGCCGCGGCGCCAACGGTCAAGCGCGTGGCACAGGAGCTGGGCGGCAAGTCGGCCAACGTGGTGCTGCCCGATGCCGACTTGAAGGCGGCGGCCGAATGGAACATCAACCGCGCCTTCTTCAACAGCGGGCAGTCCTGCCACGCGCCGACCCGCATCCTGGTGCAGGCGAAGCAGGTCGAGCAGATTCTTCCGTTCCTGAGCGATGCCGCGAACCGCATCCGCGTCGGCGATCCGCGCGACCCCGCGACGACCATGGGGCCGCTGGTCAACAAGGCGCAGTTCGAGCGCGTGCAGCGCTACATCGACATCGGGGTGCAGGAGGGCGCACGGCTTGCCTGTGGCGGCCCGGGCCGGCCCGAGGGAATCGAGCAAGGTTATTTCGTCAGGCCCACCGTGTTCGCGGGCGTCACACCGGACATGACGATCGCGCAGGAAGAGATCTTCGGACCCGTGCTGGCCGTGATCCCCTACGAGACCGAAGCCGAGGCCATCGCCATCGCGAACGGAACACCTTACGGGCTGGGTGCCTATGTTTTCTCCGGCGACTCCGCTCGCGGTCTGGCGGTCGCGCGCGAACTGCGCGCGGGCCGTGTCTTCGTCAATGGCGCGGCGAGCAACCAGGCGGCGCCGATGGGTGGCTACAAGCGTTCCGGCAACGGGCGCGAGATGGGGGTCTTCGGTCTCGAGGAATACCTCGAAATCAAGGCGATGTTCGGCGTTGCCGATCAATTCGAACAGGCAGGTGCCCAATGAAAGGTGTTGTCTTCGCCGGCGATCGGAAACTGGAGCTGATGAGCTTCGACGACCCGAAGCCGGGTCCGGACGAGATCATCGTGCAGATGAAGGCGTCCGGCTTCTGCGGCAGCGACCTGCACCATTACCGCGGCCCGCGCGGCGCGTCGCTGCAGTCGAGGAGCGATGCATTCCTGGCCGAGCGCGGCCTGAAGCGCACCGATCCCATCATTGCCGGGCACGAGCCGTGCGGCGTGGTGGTCGAGCTGGGCAAGAACGTCGACCCGATGAGGATGAAGGTCGGCGATCGCGTGCTGATCTATCACTATGACGGGTGTGGCTACTGCGACCAGTGCCGCTCGGGCTGGGTCGTGATCTGCGACGGTGGATCGACGATCTACGGCCAGAACGCGCATGGCGG
This sequence comes from Variovorax defluvii, assembly GCF_039541515.1. Taxonomy (NCBI): domain Bacteria; kingdom Pseudomonadati; phylum Pseudomonadota; class Betaproteobacteria; order Burkholderiales; family Comamonadaceae; genus Variovorax; species Variovorax defluvii. The sequence goes on along the minus strand of NZ_BAABGJ010000079.1, from coordinate 76,039 downwards.
CCACGCGCACTTCATCAAGGTCCCGGCCAAGGCTGCCATCCACCTGCCGGACGAGATCAGTTTTTCTGCCGGCGCCGCGATCTCCTGCGGAATGGGCACGGCCTTCGCCGCGCTCGAGAGGCTCGAACTGAGCGGCAGGGACACGCTCGCGGTGTTCGGCATGGGTCCTGTGGGGCAGTCGGCGGTCCAGTTGGCGAAAGCCATGGGGGTTCGTACCGTGGCGGTCGACATTTCCCCGCAGCGGGTCGCCCAGGCGCTCGAGTTCGGGGCGACGCATGCGATCGATTCGTCGAAGGCGGACGCGGTGGAAGCCATCCTGCAGTGGACCGGCGGAAGAGGCGTGACCGTGGCGCTCGACACCGCGGGCGTGGCCAGCGCCCGGCAGGCGGCGGTCCGCTCGTCGGCGACCTGGGGAAGGATCGGCTTCGTCGGCGTCGGCGGCGGCGTGTCCCTGGACGTGACGCCCGACCTCATCCTCAAGCAGCGATCCATCGTCGGCCACCTGACCTTCTCGGATGTCGGATTGACGCGGTGCGTGCGCTTCATTGCCGACCATGGTGTCGACGTCGACCGGCAGTTCAGCCATCGCTGGAAGCTGGAGGACGCGGACGAAGCCTATCGCGAGTTCGACAAGCAGACGGCCGGCAAGGCGGTGTTCGAGTTTTGACTCGCACCCGATGAAACCATCCAGCGAGAAATAAGGCAGCGCATGGACACCCTGCAGACCGCCCGTCCCAGGTTCCTCGAATACCCGGCCAAGAAGCACTTCATCCATGGCCGGTGGGTTGCCTCGACGGAAGGACCATCGAGACGCACAACCCGTCCACCGGGGAGGTCCTGGTGACCCTGGCGCGAGGGGGCAGGCCGACGTCGATGCGGCCGTGGCCTGGGCCCGGTCCGCACTCCAAGGGCCGTGGAGCCGCTTCGCGCCCGCGCAGCGCCAGCAGCTCATCCTGCGCTTCGCCGAACTCTTCGAGAAGCATTTCGACGAGCTGACCTTGCGAAGTGGGATCTCGGTACGTTGACGATAATACATTATGCATCATGCATAGCAACTTGACGGTGTCAACCCGCCTTGTTCTCTCCGGGATCGCGGAAGCCTTTGGCGCAGGCAAAGCGCATGTTCGTGAAAGACGACACCAGGCCGGCGCTGCCCGGCGTAGGGTGACGAGCCGCGATGGCGGGGCGAAAGCTCCATACAAGGAAGACAATTGACGAACGTGACAGACGAAACGACGGCGGCAGCGACGACCGCCGAAGAAGTGAAGTTCAGCATGTGGGATTGCCGCTGCTGGAAACCGGCCGCCAATCCGGGCGGCAACCTGATGATCTTCAGGGTCGGCAGCGCCAGGATCCAGAATTCGAAGGACATCGAACCGACCTACGGCATGCCGCGCGAGCTGCTGGCCTTCAGGGAGCGCACCGACGGCACGCAGGGTGACCGGCGTAGGGTGGGGCGCATGCCAAGCCGACGGTGTTCAAGGCGGGGGCCTTCTTCGCGCCCGACTCAAGCGGAAGGGAAGTGCAGCAGCGGCGCTGCACTTCCGATCGACGCGACCTCAGTAGGACTTGGGCAAGCCCAGAACTTTGTCCGAGATGAAGTTGAGCACCATCTGCTGGCTGATCGGTGCGATCTTCAGATGCCGCGCTTCCATCCAGAAGCGCGAGACGTGGTACTCGGTCGACATGCTGAAGCCGCCGTGGAACTGCATCGCCCGGTCCGCCGCCTCGAAGCCGGCTTCGGAACCGAGGAACTTTGCCGCGTTCGCCTCCGGCCCGCATGGCTTGCCTTCGTCGAACAGCCTGGCGGCCTTCTGGGTCATCAGGTCGGCCGCCTCCAGGCGGATCCAGCTGTCGGCGAGCGGGTGGGCGACGGCTTGGTTCTTGCCGATCGGGCGGTCGAAGACGATGCGGTCCTTGGCGTATTGCACGGCCAGGTTCAGCGCCCCGCGGCCCAGGCCGATGGCGGTGTAGGCGACCGCGATCCGCTCGGGGTTGAGGCCGTCGATCAGGCAGCGGAAGCCCTTGCCTTCCTCGCCGACGATCTCGTACTCGAACACCTCGAAGTCCTCGAACACCATTTCGTTACTGTCGACGGCATTGCGCATGATCTTGTCGATGCGATTGATCTCGACACCCTTCTTGCCCTTGAGCTGGGTCAGGAAGAGCGTCATGCCGTCGAACGGCCTTTTCGGGTCGCGCGGGCTGGTGCGCGTCAGCAGCAGGATGCGGTCCGCATTCTTCGCGTTCGAGATCCACACCTTGCGGCCGTTGACCAGGTACCGCTTGCCGTCCTTCTTCGCGAAGGTCTTGAGGCGCGAGGTGTCGACCCCGTTGTCGGGCTCGCTCACGCCGAAGCACATCATTTCCTCGCCGCTGGCCAGCTTGGGCAGGAATTCCTTCTTCATCGCTTCGGAGCCGTGGTGGATGACCGGTCCCGGGGGAAAGACGTAGTACTGGAAGACCGAGTTGGCATTGAAGCCGCAGCGCTGGCCGAGTTCGTCGAGCACCACGCCGACCTCGGTGAGGCCGAGACCCATGCCGCCGTATTCCTCGGGCATCAGGATGCCCAGCCAGCCGCCCTTGGCCAGCGCATCCTGGAAGTCCCAGGGGTACTCCTTGTCGGCGCCCTTCTGGCGCCAGTAGCTGAGGTCGAACTCCTCGGAAATCTTCCGGATCGAGTCCCGGATCATGTCGAGTTGGGATTGTTCTAAAGCCATGGGGCTCTCCAATTCAAGGTCGTTTGGCGCGGCCGGTCATGTTCGATCGCGCAAGAATGTATTATGCATGATTATGGCAAGCTACCCAACAGATCATGCGACCGCCGTTTGATCCAGGACGATCGTCTTGGATTCGAGAAATGCCATCAGACCTTCCACGCCGCCTTCGCGGCCGAGCCCCGACTGCTTGAAGCCGCCGAAGCCGATCGAGAAATCGGTGCGGGACGCGTTGTGTCCGACGGAGCCGGCACGCAGTCGCCGTGCAACCTGGGTTGCGCGCTGGGGGTCGTTCGTGAAGACGGCGGCATTGAGGCTCGCGGTCGGCGGTGATGACGTTGACCACGCCGGGCGGCAGGCCGATCTCTTCGCACATCTGCGCGAACAGGTAGGCGGAGCGGGGCGCTTCGGGCGACGACTTGATGATCACCGTGCAACCGGCCAGCAGTGCCGGTGCGATCTTGTAGGCCATCAGGCCGCGGGTCCGTTCCATGGAATGATGGCCAACACCACGCCGACCGGTTCATGCGCGCACAACGCACGGTGCCCCGTCGCCGCGGTACGGGGCTCCACGAATTGGAAGGTGTGCGCCATGGCGGCGTACGGCCGGAACGCCGCGCGCAGGAACTGGCCGAGCCGAGGACGTGCCACCTTGTAGACGATGCCCGATTCGATCGACCAGATGCGTGCGTACGCGTCATTTTGTTCCTCGAAGCGCTTGGCGACTTCTCGAGGAAGACCGCACGCTCCTGCGGCTCCATGCGTGGCCAGGGCCCCAGGTCGAAGGCCCTGCGCGCTGCCGCGACGGTGCGTTCCGCGTCTTCGGGGCCGGCACGGGCTACGTGTGCGGCCACCGCCTCCGTGCTGCAGTCGAGCACATCGAAGTGGCCCGAGGCGGTGGGCTGCACCCAACGACCGTCGATGTAAAGACGGTCGGGGTGGGCGAGTTCTATGCTTCGCTTCGTATCCCTTCAATGTGCCCCCGGCGACCTGGGTTAGCCGAGCGCCTTGGCGAGCTCCGGCACGGCCGTGAACAGGTCCGCCTCCAGGCCGTAGTCGGCCACTGAGAAGATCGGTGCTTCCGGGTCCTTGTTGATCGCCACGATCACCTTCGAGTCCTTCATGCCCGCCAGATGCTGGATCGCGCCCGAGATGCCGGCGGCGATGTAGAGCTGCGGCGCCACGATCTTGCCGGTCTGGCCCACTTGCCAGTCGTTGGGTGCGTAGCCCGCGTCCACTGCGGCGCGGCTGGCGCCGAGGCCCGCGTTGAGCTTGTCCGCCAGCGGCGCCATCACCTCCTGGAACTTCTCCGCGCTGCCCAAGGCGCGGCCGCCTGAGACGATGATCTTGGCCGCCGTCAGTTCGGGGCGTTCGCTCTTGGTCACTTCCCGTCCGACGAAGCTCGATTTGCCGCTGTCGGCCACGCCCTCGGCGTTCTCGACGGCTGCACTGCCGCCGGTGGCTGCCGCTGCATCGAAGCCGGTGGTGCGCACGGTGATCACCTTGATCGGGTCGCTGCTCTGCACGGTGGCGATGGCGTTGCCCGCGTAGATCGGGCGCTCGAAGGTGTCGGCGCTGTCGACTTTGGTGATGTCGCTGATCTGCGCCACGTCCAGCTTGGCCGCCACGCGCGGGGCCACGTTCTTGCCGTTGGCCGTGGCCGGGAACAGGATGTGGCTGTAGTTCTGGGCGATGGCCAGAACTTGCGCCGCCACGTTCTCGGCCAGGTTCTCCGCCAGACTCGGGCTGTCGGCAGCGATCACCTTGGCCACACCGGCAATCTTCGCGGCAGCGGCGGCCGCTTCAGCGGCGTTGGCACCGGCCACCAGCACATGCACATCGCCGCTCTGGCAGGCAATGCCCGCGGTCACGGTGTTCAGGGTCGCCGGCTTGACGGTGGCGTGGTCGTGTTCTGCGATGACGAGTACGGTCATGTTCTGTTTCCTCCTCAGATCACCTTGGCTTCGTTCTTGAGCTTGTCCACCAGGGTGGCGACGTCGGGCACCTTGATGCCGGCGCCGCGCTTCGGGGGCTCGCTGACCTTCAGGGTCTTCAGGCGCGGCTTGACGTCCACGCCGAGGTCCTCGGGCTTGACGGTATCGAGCTGCTTCTTCTTGGCCTTCATGATGTTGGGCAAGGTGACGTAGCGTGGCTCGTTCAGGCGCAGGTCGGTGGTGATGACCGCGGGCAGGCTCAGGCTGATGGTCTCCAGGCCGCCGTCGACCTCGCGGGTGACGGTGGCCTTGTCGCCGGCGACCTCGACCTTGGAAGCGAAGGTGGCCTGGGGCAGGTCCGCCAGCGCGGCGAGCATCTGGCCGGTCTGGTTGGCGTCGTCGTCGATGGCCTGCTTGCCCAGGATGACGAGCTGCGGCTGTTCCTTGTCGACCAGCGCCTTGAGCAGCTTGGCGACGGCCAGCGGCTGGAGCTCTTCGGTGGTCTCGACCAGGATGCCGCGGTCGGCCCCGATGGCCATGGCGGTGCGCAGGGTTTCCTGGCATTTGGCATCGCCGCAGGAGACCGCGATGATCTCGGCGGCGACGCCCTTTTCCTTCAAACGAACCGCTTCTTCGACGGCAATCTCGTCGAAGGGGTTCATGCTCATCTTGACGTTGGCGATATCGACTCCGGTGCCGTCGGACTTGACGCGCACCTTGACGTTGTAATCGACGACCCGCTTGACGGGGACAAGTATCTTCATAGCTGCTCAGTCCGCAAAAGAGCAGCCGCGACGCGCGGCTGGTTGCGCCAAATTATGCATCATGCATTATCTGAGCGCAACAAGAGCATCCGGGCGAGCGATCCGGCGCGCCCGGTATTGGAGCCTCCAGAGTGGGCATTGAACTATGCATCATGCATAATGCCCAACGAAACATCCATAGAGCTTGCATGATCCCATCCCTGATCGTCGATGACACCCATGCTCACGTGCGGATCCTGACGCTGAACCGCGAGGAACGCCTGAATGCCCTGGACGGTCCCACGCTGGAAGCGTTGCACGCCGCCGTGCGCGAGTGCTCCGAGCCCGGGCGCGACATCCGCGTGATCGTCATCCGCGGGGCGGGGCGGGCCTTCTGTTCAGGCAGCGATCTCAAGTGGCTCGCATCGAGCGGCGCGCTTGCCGATCCGGCAGCCCACCTGCGAAACCAGGATCGCATGGCCGCGGCCTTCGAAGCGCTCGAATCCGCCCGCCAGATTGTCATCGCCAGCATCAACGGCTACGCGGTCGCGGGCGGGCTTGAGCTGGCGCTCGCATGCGACATCGTCGTTGCCGACGAGGATGCCCAGATCGGCGACGAGCACATGCGCAAGAACCTGCTGCCCAGCGGCGGCAGCTCGCAGCGGCTGCCGCGCAGGATCGGCATGGCGCGCGCGATGTTCTACCTCGTCACCGGCCGCCGCATGAGCGGGCGGGAGGCCGAGCGCATCGGTCTTGCGTCGATGGCCGTGCCGGGAAGCGAGCTGGAGCAGGCGACGTTGGCACTGGCGCAGGAGATCGCGCAAGCCGACGCGCACGCCCTGGCCTCGATGAAATCCGTGGCTCGCCGTGCGCTGGAGCTGCCGTTGAAGGAAGGGCTGCAGATGGAGCGCTGGATGCAGTTCCGCTACCGACACGAGTCGCCCGCCATGGTGGCGGGCGTGCAGCGCTTCATCTCCGGCAGCGGGCCTTCGGAGCCGACCGGCGCGTGAGCCATACCCCATTTCCAGACCCGAAGAGGACAGCCATGACCAACGAGACATCCTTCCGACTGGCCGATCGCGCCGCCATCCAGGACTGCCTGTGCCGCTACGCGCGCGGCGTCGACCGGGGCGACTGGGCACTGGTCCGCTCCACCTACCACCCCGACGCGAACGACCAGCACGGTGAATACCGCGGCGGCGTCGACGGCTTCATCGACTGGCTGGACAAGCGCTTCGCGGGCGTGGACAACTCGATGCACTTCCTCGGCAACTGCCTGATCGAGTTCGCCGGCCCCGACCATGCCTTCGTCGAGACCTACTTCGCAAGCCGGCGGCTGCGTCCACCCACCGACGTGGAACGCGTCGGCTTGCAGGCCGGCGATCGCATGTGCCGGGAGGCCTGGGGTCGCTATGCCGACCAGTTCGAACGCCGCGACGGCGAGTGGCGGGTGGCACGCCGGATCGTGATCACGGAGACGAGCTATACCTCCGTCGCGCTCGGTGGCGAGCGGTCGACGGCTTCGGCGAGCACGTATGGCAGCCGCGACAGCAACGATCCCAGCTACCGCAGCCGCGAGGAGTTGTTCGCCAGGGCCGCCGGTCAGGTTCGCGCGGGAGGACAGAAGTGATGGCTGGCAAGAGCCGGACCGGCAATTTCTTCGAGGACTTCCGCATCGGGATGCTCATCGCGCATCCCACGCCGCGCACGCTGACCGACGGCGACCGGAGCCTCTACATCGCCCTGACCGGGTCGCGCGACCTGCTGGGCAGCGCACGGACCGCGAGCGAGCAGGCCGGCCTGGAACGGCAGCCCCTGGACGGCTTCCTGGTCTTCAACCTGGCGTTCGGCAAGACCGTGCCCGACATTTCGCTCAACGCGGTCGCGAACCTGGGCTATGCCGACGGCCGCTTCCTCACGCCGGTGCACGTCGGCGACACCTTGCGGGTCGAGAGCGAGATCATCGGCCTCAGGGAAAACTCGAACGGCAAGAGCGGCGTGGTCTACACGCGTTCCACTGCGCTGAACCAGCACGACCAGCCCGTCCTCACCTGGGTGCGCTGGGTGATGGTGCGCAAGCGCGACCCGAAGGCGCCGGCCCCGGCGGCCGAGGTGCCCTCGCTGCCTGCGGCGGTCGGCGCGGATGCGCTGGCCGTTCCAGGCTACGGGCCGGGCGTGCGGAAGATCGCCGCCATGACCGGTGTGAGCGATTTCTGGGAAGACTACGAGGCCGGCGAGCGCATCGACCATCCCAGCGCCATGACGATCAACGACAGCGACCACAGCAGCGCCACGCGCCTGTACCAGAACACCGCCAAGGTGCACTTCGATGCCCGCATGATGGCGGCCACCCCGACCGGCAGGCGGCTCGTCTACGGCGGCCACGTGATCTCGGTGGCGCGCGCGCTCGCCTACGATGGCCTGGAGAACGTGCTGGGCCTCCTCGCGCTCAATGGCGGCAGCCACGTGGCGCCGACGCACGCGGGTGACACCGTCTGCTGCGCGACCACGGTCGTCGAGCGCATAGACCTTCCCCACGCGGACGTCGCGGCCCTGCGGTTGCGCACCGTCGCGGCCACCGGCCTCGACGGCGCGCAGCAGATCGTCTTCCCGCGCGAGGGTGCCGGCAAGGATGACGCGCCCGGCGTGGTGCTCGACCTCGACTACACCGTCGCGATTCCCAGAAAACCCAAGACCACCTTATCGCCATGACACAAGCCACTCATCCGGCCGAGGCCCTCTTCAAGGGCGATAAGCCCTTTCCCGTCCTCTCTGCCTGCGAGCATTTCGCGGGCAGCGAGAAGCTCATCCTGAAGGCGATGGACCTGCAGAAGGAACTCGGGGCCATCTTCGACATCACCTGCGACTGCGAGGACGGCGCGGCCGCCGGCAACGAACGCCCGCATGCCGAACTCGTCGCGCGCCTGATCAACTCCGAACGCAATGCCTTCAACAAGGCCGGCGTGCGCATTCACGACCCCACGCATCCGAGCTGGAAGCAGGATGTGGACGTGGTGGTGGGCCAGGCCGCGGCCCGCCTGGCCTATGTGACCATCCCGAAGTCGACCAGCACCTCACAGGTCGAGGAGGTGATCGCCCATGTGCAGCGCACCGCCAGGGCGGCCGGCAGCGACCGTGCCATTCCGATCCACGTGCTGATCGAGACCCACGGTGCGCTGGAAGCTGCGTTCCGGCTGGCCGCCCTGCCGCACGTGGAGGTACTGGACTTCGGCCAGATGGATTTCGTGAGCGGCCACCACGGCGCCATCCCGGCGGCCGCGATGCGCAGCCCGGCGCAGTTCGATCATGCGCTGCTCGTGCGCGCGAAGTCGCAGATGGTGGCCGCGGCACTCAGCCACGGCGTGGTGCCGGCTCATAACGTCTGCCTCAATCTCAAGGACGACCAGGTGGTGCACGCCGACGCGTTCCGTGCGCGCACGCAGTTCGGCTTCCTTCGCATGTGGAGCATCCACCCGGCGCAGATCCGGCCCATCGTCGATGCGATGAAGCCGTCGTTCGACGAGGTGCAGGATGCCGGCGAGATCCTGTGCGCCGCCCAGGACGCCCAGTGGGGTCCGATCCAGTACAAGGGCGAGCTGCACGACCGCGCGACCTACCGGTATTTCTGGAGCGTGCTGGAGCGGGCTCAGGCCACCGGCATCGAGTTGCCGCCCAAGCCCGCTGCGCGCTTCTTCGCGGCCTGAGGCAGCCCGCCGATCCAACCGTCACATAAGGAGCACACCATGAGCACAGCCAGATCCGACGCCGCCCGCAAGCTGCTGGCCGAGATCGCACCCAAGCTGGTCGACCTGGGCGACAAGGTCCTGTTCGGCGACGTGTGGGAGCGGCCCGAGCTGTCCAAGCGCGACCGCAGCCTGATCACCTGCACCGCGCTGGTCGCCCTGGGCAAGACGGAGCAGATGAGCACGCACTTTCCGCGTGCCCTCGGCAACGGCGTCACCAAGGAGGAACTGGTGGAGATGATCACCCACATGGCCTTCTACGCGGGCTGGCCCAACGCCGTCTCGGCCGCGATGAAGGCGCGCGAGATTTTCGGGGAAGAGCCGTGACGACCGCCCGGATGGGGCGCAGGCGCGGGCCCAACCGCCGCGTGGTGTGCGGCTCCTTCGGCTACGAAGACGCGGCACACCCCGCCAACGGCTTCCGCACCGGCCGGGTGCCGATGGCCGAGCGCCCCGGCCGCCCTCACTAAAATGCGCTGCGCACAACAAGGTGGAGCCACACCCACGGCTGCACACACGAGGGACAGGCTCCCCGCGAGACATTGAACGGCAGCCCTGCTGCCCACCCCACGCCTTTCATGAGCGCTCGCACCGACTGGGTCCGGCAGGCCGACCTTCTCAGCCTCCGCATCTTCCTGTCCGCCATCGAAGACGGGCAGATCGGGCTGGCCGCGAGCCGCGAACATCTGGTCGCCTCTGCGGCCACCAAGCGCATCCAGGAACTCGAGAACCTGGCCGGCGTGCAGTTGCTGGTGCGCACCGCGAAGGGCGTGAAGGCCAGTGCGGCGGGCGAGGTGCTCGCCGCCCATGCGCGGACCGTCTTCGCCACGCTCGAAGCCGCACAGGCCGACATGTCCCGCTTCGCCAATGGCGATCGCGGCATCGTGATCGTGGGATCGTTGCGCTGGGTCATTCGCGCCAACCTCGCGCAGGAGATCGCATCATTCGGCCGCTCGCACCCCGGCGTTTCGGTACGCCTGCGCGAAGAACCGGGCACGCCCGTGGTGCTGCAATCGCTCGCCCAGGGCGCGATCGACGTCGCCGTCATCATCCAGTTGCCAGGGCTGGACACGACCGGCGCTGATCTCGCCTGCTTCCGCCGCGACCAACTGGTCGCCGTGCTGCCGGAGGGACACGCATTGGAGGGACGCACGAGCCTGCGCTTCCACGAACTGCTCGATGACGAGTTCATCGGCTTCGCGCCACCTGCGCCGCTGATGCCCGCGCTGCACAAGATCGCGCAGGGCATCGGCCGCGAGATCAAGGTCAAGTTTGCCGCGCAGTCCGTCGAGGTGGCCTACAGCTTCGTTCGCGCCGGATTGGGCGTGGCGATCATGCCGATGTGCACCTTGCCGCCGGACATCGAATCGGTCACCGCCGTTCCGGTCGACGAGGCCTGGGCCCAATGCGACATGTGCATCGCAACGGCGCGAGGGCGGCCGCTCAAGCCGCCTGTGGAGGCCTTCATCGCGCACCTGCGCAGCGGCCTTGAGGCGATGGCCGCCCCCAAGGCCATCACTTCACGGATGGAGAAGTCCACCTTCTCAATGATCAATTGATCCTGCAAGGGGCCGGCCGGTACGCTCCCGGCTGTTGTCGCTCGCAGAAAAATGATCGATCGTTCCCTCGCCCTCTCAGGACCGCCCCTCGCCAGTGCGACCACCGCCATGCTGGTGGTCGACATGCAGAAAGACCGGGTCGACATCGGCGCACCGCTGTTCGATCCGCTGGCGCACGAAGCGATCGTGCCGACCCGCCGGATGCTCGAACTGGCGCGCGCCACCGACGTTCGCGTCGTCTTCATCGCCCATGCCCACCGCGGTGACGGCAGCGACCGGGGCCGTCGCGCGGACCATCGATCCGCAGGCCGCGAGCGCCCCGCGCCCGTGGAAGGCACGTCCGGCGCACGGATCTGCGATGCCTTGCATCCGCTGCCGCACGAGCCGCTGATCTGCAAGCGCCGCGAAAGCGCGTTCTTCGGAACCGACCTCGACACCGTGCTGCGCAGCATGAGGATCGAGACCGTCGTCTTCACCGGAAGTCCGGCCTCGCGTGCGCTGCTGCCCTCGGTGCACGACGCACTGGCCCGCGACTACCGGACGCTCTTCGTCCATGACCCGCGCACCGGGACGGCGCCGGGTACCGGCGACGCCATCGACACCGTGCTGGCGGCCATGGCCATGACCTCCGCCGAGGTCATGAGCGTGGACGGATTCGCCAATCTGATCATGCGCGAAAGGCTCTGAATGCTGCTCATCCAGCAACTGCTGAACGGCCTGGTGATGGGGAGCGTCTACGGGCTCTTCGCACTCGGCTTCACCTTGTTGTTCGGCGTCAACCACGTGCTGAACATGGCGTACGGTTCGGTCTTCATGTGGGGCGCCTTCGCCGGGCTGTATGCCGTCACCGTGCTCTCGGTGTCCTTCCCCGTCGCCCTGCTGATCGGCATGGCGGTGGGCGGCGTCATCTCGGTGCTGCTGGACCTCCTTGCGTTCCGCCCGCTGCGCCGCCGCAACGCTCCCGACTTCTCGACCATCGCGTCGTCGATCGGCGCCAACCTGGTGCTGCTCACGCTCGCGCAGAAGGTCTCCGGCACGCAGGTCATGCGCTTTCCCTTCGACACCTTTCCCACCGTCATCCTGCAGGCTTTCGGACTGCGGATCCAGCTGCTGCAACTGATCGTGATCGCGATCGCAGTGGGCACGGTGCTGGCGCTGGTCTACATGCTCTACCGCACCGGCTTCGGCCGCCGCATCCGCGCGGTCGCCTTCTCCGAACGGGCTTCGCGCCTGCTCGGTATCGATGCGGGCCTGGTCGACATGCAGGTGTTCTTCGTCTCGGGCGCACTGGCCGGCATCGCAGGCGTGCTGATCGGGCTGGCCTTCAACTCGGTGCACTACATGATGGGCGAACCCTTCCTCATGCAGGCCTTCGTGGCCATCATCCTCGGCGGGCTGGGCAGCATTCCCGGCGCGCTGCTCGGCGGGTTGGTGATGGGCATCGTCCAGTCGCTGTCGTACGCCTATATCTCCTCGGCGGCGGCCGAGGCGATCACCTTCGCCGTGCTGTTCGCCATCATCCTGGTCCGCCCGACCGGGCTGCTGGGCAAGGCCAGCACCGTCATGCGGGTACAGCGGCAATGACGGACTTCCTGTCGTCCTACCGGGCGCTCGCGGACCACGTCTTGGTCTATGCCCTGCTCGCGCTCAGCCAATACGTCGTGCTGCGGGCTGGAACGTTCTCGCTCGGCTCCGCCGCATTCGCCGCCATCGGCGCCTACGCCACGGCGATTCTCAGCACGCGCTTTGGTTGGCCCGCTCCCGTCGCGATCGGCTGCGGGGTGTTGCTCGCAACCTTGACCAGCGCCTTGATGGCGTTCCCGCTGTCGCGCCTGCGCGGTGTGTTCCAGGCCGTCGCCACGCTGGCGCTGGTGCAGATCGTCGTCACCATCAATCTCAACTGGGACGACGTGACGCGCGGAGCGCTCGGCATCAGCGGCATCCCCAAGGTCGCGACCACGCCCTGGCTGCTGGCGACCGTGGTGCTGTGCGTCTGGCTGTTGCACCGCATGGGGCGCTTCGCCCTGGGCCGCGCCATGGACGTCATCCGCGAGGACGAGACCGTGGCCGTCTCGCTCGGCATCCGTGTCGCCCACCACCAGCGCGTCGCCATGATCACTTCGGGCATCCTGGCAGGCTTGGCCGGGGGGCTCTACGCCTGCAACTCCTATTCGATCTCCCCCGAGGAGTTCGGCTTCCACATGACGGTCAACATCCTGACGATGGCCGTGCTGGGCGGGCGTACCTCGGTGTGGGGTGCGCTGGCGGGCGCTGCCGTGCTCACCAGCCTGCCGGAGATCTTTCGCTTCTTTGCCGAGTACCGCAACGTGGTGCAGGGGGTGCTGCTCGTGGTCGTGATCGTCTATCTGCCGAACGGCATTGCCGACACGCTCTTTGCACTGGCTCACGACCGCCGCGTCAAGCGCCATGCGTCAGCGCGGCCGGATGGCGCCGCATCCGCCGCCACCTCGGGGGTTCTCCGATGAACGCACCCGTGCAGAACGTGCTTCAGCTCGCGAACGTGTCGCGCCATTTCGGCGGCGTACCCGCGGTCGACGACGTGAGCCTCGACGTCCCGGCAGGCCGCATCACCGGTCTCATTGGCACCAACGGCGCCGGCAAGACCACGCTGGTCAACCTGGTCATGGGGCTCTTCCATCTGTCCTCGGGCAGCGTCAGGCTCGACGGCAGGGACGTCTCCCTCGTCGAGGCGCCCGATCTCGCCCGCGCCGGGCTCGCGCGCACCTTTCAGAACATCCGGCTCATCCCCAACGGCACGGTGCTCAACAACGTGCTGCTCGGCTTCCAGTGCCGGCGCCGGGTCGGCTTCTGGGCCGAAGCGCTCGCATTGCCCGGCGCCCGCGCGCAGGAGGCACGCGACAGGGAAGCGGCCATGGCTCTCCTCGATCGGTTCGAGATGACGCACCTCGCGCAGCACCGCGGCACCACCTTGTCGTATGGCCACCAACGCCGCATCGAGATGATGCGCGCCCTGGCCATGCAGCCTCGCGTGCTTCTGCTGGACGAGCCCGTGGCCGGAATGAACGACACCGAGGCCGAGAGCCTGGGGCGCATCTTCCGGGAGGTCGCCGACACCGGCGTCGCCGTGCTCCTGATCGAGCACAACATGCGTTTCGTGTCCGCCACTTGCTCGTACCTGTATGTGCTGGCGGCCGGCCGGATGATCGCGCAGGGAACGCCCGAGACGGTTCTGCAGGACCCCGACGTGGTCGCCGCCTACCTGGGAGCCGAACAATGACCGTCGCGCTGGAAGTTTCGCAGTTGGAGGTGCACTACGCGGGCATCGCGGCTGTGCGCGGCGCATCGCTCGCGCTGCGCTCCGGAGAGATCTTCGCGCTCGTCGGCAGCAACGGCGCCGGCAAGTCCAGCCTTGTGAATGCCATCAGCGGCGTGGTGCCGTCGAAGGGCCGGGTCTTGTTCGAAGGGCGCGAGGTCCAGGCCCATGCGGCGCACCGTCGTTCCCGCATGGGCATCATCCAGGTGCCCGAGGGCCGGCGCGTGATCGCGCCGCTGTCCGTGCTCGAGAACCTCGAACTCGGACGCGAGGCACTCGGCGCGCGCGCGCGCGGGGCCGCCGACCTGGAGCGCGTGTTCGATCTGTTTCCCATCCTGGCCGAACGGCGGCACCAGGCCTCGGGTACGTTGTCGGGCGGGCAGCAGCAGATGCTCGCGATCGGCCGCGCGCTGATGGGGCAGCCCAGGGTGCTGCTGCTGGACGAACCGAGCCTCGGCCTCGCACCGGTAGTGGTGGCCGACGTGTTCCGTGCCCTTCGCCGTCTCAATGAAGAGGGCATGACCATGCTGCTGGTCGAACAGAACGCGCGCCTCGCCTTGCGCAGCGCCCATCGGGCCGCCGTCGTCGACCACGGAACGCTCGTGCGGGAGGGTCCGGCCAACGAACTCGCCCAGGACGCCGCGATCGCCGAACACTACTTCGGTAAGGCCGGGGCGATGCCAGCCTGAACACCATCTCGACCACCACATGACCATGACCACCCCCAATCCCACACACCAATGGCTCGAACTCGACGACGAAGTCTGCGTCGTCACCGGCGCTTCGGGCGGCATCGGCGCGAGCGTCGTGCGCGAACTGCTGCAGGCCGGTGCGCGAGTCGCACTTCTCGACAGCAATGCAGGCGGCGTGACCGAACTCGCACAGCAACTCGATCCGGCCGGCGTACGCACGCTCGCACTTGGTTGCGATGTGACCGATGCCGATACGGTGCAGCGCGCCGTCGACGCAGTGGAGGGCAAGTTCGGCACGGCCGGCGTGCTGGTGAACAACGCGGGAATCATCCGGCCGGGCAATCTGGCCACGATCTCCATTGAGGATTGGCGCAGCCAGCTGGAAGTCAACCTGACCGGCTACTTCCGGTGCGCCCAGCTGTTTGGCCGGGGCATGCTCGCGCGCCGGCGCGGGGTGATGATCCACGTCGCATCCATCACCGCCAGGAACCCGCAGGTCCGGGGCGGCGCCTATGCACCCGCCAAGGCCGCGATCTCGATGCTGTCGCGGCAGATCGCAATCGAGTGGGGCCCCGACGGCGTGCGCAGCAACACCGTCAGTCCGGGGTTGATACGCACCCCGATGACCGAGGCGTCGTACAGTGACCCCGAGCTGGTGGAGAAGCGCCGCTCGCTCATTCCGGTCCAACGGCTCGGCGTACCCGAAGACATCGCGCATGCCGTCCTCTACCTCGCCAGCCCCAAGTCCGCCTACGTGAACGGACAGGACCTGGCCGTCGATGGCGGCGTCACGCAGACGCTGATGAGCCATATCCCGCGTGCGGACCACGGCCGCGGGCACTGAAGCCCAGTTTTCAATCGAAGGAGACAAGAGTGAAGTCCATCGTGCGTTTCGGCCGCCAGTCCGTCCTTGCCTGCGTCGTCGCCGCAGCTGCCTTGCCGCTGTCGGCGCTCGCGCAGGAGATCCCCGTGATGTCGATTGCCGCCATCACCGGCCCCGCGGCCTTCGCCGGTGTCGCGGAGAACAACGGCATCCGCCTGGCGGTCGACGAGGCCAACCAAAAGGGCGCGTTCGGCGCCGCCAGGATCCGGCTGATCGAGGGCGACAACGGCACCGACAAGGCGCAGGCGATCAGTCTGGCCGAACAGGCCATCAAGCGGCATCAGGTCGTGCTCTCGATCGGCCCGACCGTGAGCCCGGATGCGATGGCCATCGGCCCGGTCTTCAATCAGGCCAGGACGCCCATGCTCAGCTTCGCGACCTCGAACGCGATCACGCAGGCCGGTCCCTATGTGTTTCGCATTCAGATGAGCCCGTCCGAGACGGTGCCGCCGCTCGTGAGACACATCGTCGACAAGGTGAAGGCCCGCAAGGTCGCGATCGTCTTCGACCGCTCCAACGACGGATTCGTCGAGGGCAAAAACATCTTCGCGGATGCCATGAAGGCGGCCGGCGCACCCGTCGTGGCCGAAGAGGCAGTGCTGGCACGCGACTCCAACTTCCTCCCTCTGGTGACGAAGCTGAGCGCGATGGACATCGATGGCATCTATTTCATCACGCTGGTGGAGCAGGCCGCGAACATCATGATCCAGCTCAAGCAGGCCGGACTGCCGGAGAAGGTCAAGTTCTATGGCGAACAGGGACTGGCGTCGCCGCGCCTCACCGCGATCGGCGGCAAGGCTGTCGAAGGGACGACCTTCCCGGGACAGTTTCTGGCCGGGGTCGACAGGCCGCTGAACCGGGCCTTCGAGCAGGCCTACCGCGCCAGGTACAAGACCGAGCCGGACTTCTTCGCGGCGGTGGGCTACTCCGCGGGCCTGGTGGCGGCCGAGGCCATCCGCAACGCCGGCCCCAACCCGACCCGCGACGGGGTGCGCGACGCCATCGACAAGCTGCGCGACGTGCCGGTGGTCGTGGGCAACGGCCTCTGGAACCACAAGGACCGCAACGGCTTGTACGGCGTCGTGATCACCAGTGTCAAGGACGGCAAGTTCGTCGCCATTCCCTGAGTCCACTGCAGGCGCGCGGCATATGCCGGCGCGAACCATTCCATCCAACCTCGCACCGAGACCCTCCATGTCGCTCACCGCCGTCAACACCTCCATGGTGCAGAAGAGCCAATACTTCGAGATCGACTCGCAGTTCGTCCGGAGCCGCCTGGGCGTGTGGGTGTCTCCCCCCCCGCGGTACGCGCTCTCGGATGCCGACTTTCCCGTGCTCTACGCGACCGACGGCACCTACGTCGGGCGCATCACCGAGATGCAGGCCGCCTATCTTATGGGCGACTTCGAGCGCCCGGTGCGCCCATACATCCACGTCAGCGTGGGCTACATCGGCGAAGAAGCGGACAAGCTGCTCATGACGCGCAACCGAGACTTCGTGCCGCCCGGCGAACCGCTTGCGCCCGAGTTCCGTGAATTCATCCAGACACGTGTCGACGCAGGCCTGATGACACAGCAGGACAGCGACGACTTCTTCCACCATTTCGAACGTGCCAGCGCCGACAAGTTCTTGCGCTTCATGCAGGAAGAACTGCATCCGGAGATCTGCAAAAGGTATCGCGTGGACCGGACGGACGTGGGCCTTTTCGGATCGTCCAACGGCGGCCTTTTCTCGCTCTATGCTTTCACCGAGGAGCGCACCATCTTCACCAGGATCGCGGCCTGCAGCCCGGGACTGCTGGTGCCCGACAGCCGCATCTACGCACGCTACGAAGACCTCCTCGCACAGAAGGTCGACCGGTCGCGCATGCACCTGTACATGTACCTCAACGGGCCGGAGATCGTCGGACCGTGTGAACTCTTCCGGAGGTTGGGCATCGAGTCGCTCCGCTTCATCGATCGGGTGCGAGACGAGCCGCTGCAAGGTTTGCGCCTAAGCACGGACATCGGCTGCGGCGAGAACCACTACACCGGCATCATCGATGCATACAAGGGCTTCGTGCGCACATGCTGTCCCTGGCGCGATGCGCCGGACGTTATGAACACGCCGGCATCGATGCGACACATGATGCGATCCGCTGCTTGAGAGCTTGGTGCTTGACTGTCAGCTGTATTGCTTTTCCAGCGATACCCTGGATCGCATAATTCCGAATGACCAAATCCACCTCGACTCTCCCATCCACGACTTCGCAAAGCGTCGTCGGCGCCGGGCAGCGAATCTACTCGCCAGCACGCCAGCAATTGCGTGAAACTGCTCCCAAGCTGATGCAGCTGACAGACGATGTGCTGTTCGGCTATATGTGGGAGCGGCCGCAGTTGTCCAAGCGCGACCGGAGCCTCATCACCTGCACTGCCCTGGTCGCACTGGGCATGACCGACCAGATGGCGTCGCACTTCCCGCGCGCCTTGATGAATGGCGTGACCAAAGAAGAACTGATCGAGATGATCACCCACATGGCCTTCTATGCCGGCTGGCCGAATGCGGTAACGGCGGCGCTGAAGGCGGGTGAACTTCAGGCCGCGTAGTCTTGGTAGTTCCCCTAGCTTTGTCAGACCCCTGACCATTTGAAACCTGCTTCGTTGATTCAATCCGTCTGTTCAACCGGAGAGTGTCAATGAACTGGAAGTGCAGCTGGCTCGTGGGACTGGCATTCGCCGCGCTGGCGCCTGCCGCTAGCGCGCAGGCGTATCCTTCGCGCTCCGTCACCGTAGTCATGCCCTTTGTGGCGGGTGGTGTGGTCGATGTGGCCACGCGCGCGGTGCTCGAAGAAGTCGGGACCAGGATGCCGCAGCCAATCCTCGTCGATAACAAGCCTGGCGCCGAGGGCTTGCTGGGCACGCAGGTGGCCAAGCGCGCAAGTGCCGATGGCTATACGCTGCTGGGCACCGCGCAATACCTCGTCACCACGCCGATGCTGCGTACCAACCCTGGCTTCGCGTTGTCCGATTTCACGCCAGTGGCTGTCATCGGCGGGGGGCCCAACGTAATCGTCGTTTCACCGACCTTGCCGGTAAAGACACTCAAGGAATTCATTGAATATGCCCGCGCGCGGCCCGGGCAGCTGAACGCGGGCACCGGATCGCGGGGCGGTTCGGTGCACCTGGGCACGGAAACCTTCATGCACACGACGGGTGTCAAGATGCAGACCGTGCCGTACAAGGGCTCGCCCGAGATGATCCCGAGCCTGATCAACGGGCAGTTGCATTTCGCGTTGATGCCGGCCGCAGTCGCGGCCCCCGTCGTCAAGTCGGGAAAGGTCACGGCACTCGCCGTCGGCGCGCCGGTGCGCGTCGCACTGTTGCCGGACGTTCCCAGCATCGTCGAAGCGGGCTCGCCCGCCGAAACCGTCGCCTTTCCCTGGTACGCGATCGTGGCCCGGGCCGGTACGCCGGCACCCATCGTCGCGCGCTGGAACGCCGACATCAACGCCGCCTTGCGCTCGCCCAAGGTGCTCGAGCGCCTCAAGGGCATCGGCGTCGTGCCGACCAGCATGTCGGTCGCCGGCTTCGAAGAAATGCTCAAGGATGAACAGGCCCGGTGGGCGAAGCTGTTCAGGGAACGAAACATCCGCCCCGAATAGGGCGACGCCGATCTGCGAATGAAACAGGACCAGGAGAAGCAATGAGTGACATGAACGGAAATCAGGCAGCGCCTGCACAAAAACAGTTCGGCCAGGCGCCGAACGTGGTGGTCGTGCTGATCGACGACATGGGCTTCGGGGCGAGCTCCGCCTTCGGTGGGCCCTGCGAGATGCCCACGGCGGAACGGCTGGCGCGCGGCGGGCTGCGCTACAACCAGTTCCATACTACCGGCATCTGCTCGCCCAGCCGAGCGGCGCTGCTGACCGGCCGCAACCACCACTCGGTCGGCGTGGGGCAGGTCATGTCCGGCAGCTCCGACGCACCGGGCTACCACGGACGCATTCCCAAGAGCGCCGGCACGCTCGCCCGCATCCTGCGCGAGAACGGCTACGCTACCGGCGCCTTCGGCAAGATGCACGAACAGCCGCGGCGCGAGACCACACCGGTCGGACCGTTCGATCGCTGGCCGACACAGCTGCTGGGCTTCGAGAAGTTCTACGGTTTTCTCAATGGCTCGATGAACCACTACGTGCCCACGCTGTACGATGGCACCACCCCGATCGAGCCGCCGCGTGCGGGCCAGCCCGGCTACCACCTCTCTGAGGACCTGGTCGACCAGGCGATGGACTGGATCGACAACGTGCGCGCGATCACGCCCGGGCGCCCCTTCCTGTGCTACCTGCCGTTCGGCGCCACGCATGCGCCCTTCCACGTGCCGAAGGAGTGGATCCAGAAGTACCGCGGCCGCTTCGACGAAGGCTGGCACGTGCAGCGCGACCGCACGCTGGCGCGCCAGAAGGAAATGGGCATCGTCCCGCCCGACACCGACATGGGCCCCTGGCCCAAGACCGTGGAAGCATGGGAAGACCTGTCGGCCGACGAGAAGAAAGTGGCCGCCGCCCTGATGGAAGTGTATGCCGGCTTCGCCGAGCACACCGACGCACAGGTAGGCCGGCTGGTGGACTACCTTGCCGCCTCCGACATGCTGGACAACACCATCATCGTGTATGTGCTGGGCGACAACGGTGCCTCGGCCGAAGGCGGCCGCATCGGCACGGTCGGCGGCTACTACAGTGCTCTCAACGGCGCATCGGAAACGGTGGAGATGGTCCTGTCCGACCTGGACCTCGCGGGCAGTGTCGAGAGCTGCCCGCACTTCGCGCGCGGCTGGGCCGTGGCCATGGACACGCCACTGCAGTGGGTCAAGCAGGTTGCCTCGCACTACGGCGCGACGCGCAACGGCATGGTCGTCCACTGGCCGGACCGAATCGCCGAGAAGGCGGGCCAGATCCGTAGCCAGTGGCACCACCTGATCGACCTCGCGCCCACCATTCTGGCCGCGGCCGGCGTCGAGGCACCTGCGCACATCGACGGCATCCCGCAAGATGCCATGCACGGAGTCGACATGGGCTACTCCTTCGATCAGGCAGAAGCGCCCAGCACCCACGGGACGCAGTACTTCGAGATCGGCGGCAAC
Source organism: Variovorax defluvii (assembly GCF_039541515.1). Taxonomy (NCBI): domain Bacteria; kingdom Pseudomonadati; phylum Pseudomonadota; class Betaproteobacteria; order Burkholderiales; family Comamonadaceae; genus Variovorax; species Variovorax defluvii. Next base: position 55,355 of record NZ_BAABGJ010000079.1, on the reverse strand, counting down.
CGCGCGATCTACCACGAGGGTTGGGTCGCCTGTGCGGTGCATAAGTCCACGCCCTGGAACTTCCTGCAAGCCAGCGAGCAGGCTTGGGAAGACGACGTGTGGGAGCTGTACGACACCCGCAACGATTTCAGCGAAGCCCATGACCTCTCGGCGCGCTTTCCGGAGAAGCTCGAGGAGCTGAAGCAGCTGTTCCTGACCGAGGCCGAGAAGCACAAGGTGCTGCCGCTTGACGGCCGCTCGCTCGGCCAACGCCGCCGGGCGCGCGAGGCCAAGAACGCGGCCGGCAGCGTCTTGCTCAAGAGCAATGCAAGCCGCATGCCCCAGGACGCACTGCCGCCGCTGTTCAACCACTCGCATACCATCACGGCCTCCATCGAAGTTGGCGAGGGCGCCGACGGGGTGATCTGCTCGCACGGCGGTCTGTTCTCCGGCTGGACCCTGTATTGTGTGGACGGCATCCTGAACTACTGCCACGCGCTGGGCAGGCACGAACGCTACTATGTCCGCGCCGAGGAGCGTCTGCCGGCCGGGCGGCACGAGGTAGCGATGCAGTTCACCTTCCGCGGGCCGGCCCTGGGCGGCGAAGCCGACGTGCAACTGCATGTGGGCGGTGACTTGGTGGCCAAGGGAACCCTGACCCGCTCGATCGGGTACATGACCCCAGCCGGCGAGGAATTGACGGTAGGCTCGGATCCGGGCACGCCGGTGACTGACGAATACGCGATGCTGGACAACCATTTCTCGGGTGTCGTGCACTGGGTTCGCATCGACTCGGGCGACGGCAAGAAGGCCGAGCCGGCCGATCTTGCGCGGGTCGAGAACGCGCTGCAGTAAACCCGCTGCGGACAAGCCCATGGCCCCACCTTTGCGAGAGTTCCACGTGCTGGCCAAGCCAGCGGGCGCGGCGTGCAACCTGGGCTGCACCTACTGCTTTTTCCTGTCGAAGGAGAACCTGTACCCGAAGGACAGTTTTCTCATGGATGACGCCACGCTGGAGAGTTATCTGCGCCAGCTGATGGATTCGTCGCCCGGCCCGCAGGTTGAGGTTTCGTGGCAGGGTGGGGAACCCATGCTGCGCGGCCTGGACTTTTACCGCCGCGCGGTGGCGCTGGCCGAGCAATACCGCAAGCCGCACCAGAAGCTGCAGCACACGATGCAGACCAACGCAACGCTGGTCGACGACGAGTGGGCCGCGTTTTTTCGCGAGAACAATTTCCTGGTCGGGGTGAGCTTCGACGGTCCGCAGGCCTTGCACGACTTGTACCGTGTCGACCGCAAGAGACAGGGCAGTTTCGAGCAGGTGCTGCGCGGCTGGAACTGCCTGCGCCGCCACGACGTGGAGGTGAACGTGCTCTGCACCGTGCATGCGGGCAACGCCGACCATCCGCTGGAGGTGTATCGCTTCTTTCGCGACGAGCTGCAGGCCCAGTACATCCAGCTGATCCCTATCGTGGAACGCGGCACCATGCAGACCATCCGGTTCGCCAACCAGGGCTGGGGCGGGCTGAAGGGCAAGGACCGGCCGCTGTACCGTCAGCAGGGCTCGGTGGCCAGTGCGCGCTCCGTGCCTTCCGACAAGTTCGGCGCCTTCCTGATCGCGATCTTTGAAGAATGGGTGAAGCGCGACGTCAGCCGCGTCTTCGTCAACACTTTCGATGTGGCACTTGGCAGCTGGCTGGGCCAGCACAACAGCTGCGTGGTCTCACCGACCTGCGGCGCATCGCTGGCGCTGGAACACAACGGCGACGTCTATTCCTGCGACCATTTCGTCGAACCCGAGCACAAGCTGGGCAACCTCAAGGAGACATCGCTGCAGACGCTGGTGGGCTCGGAAAGGCAGCGGCGCTTCGGCAACGCCAAGTCCGACACGCTGCCGCAGTACTGCAAGGACTGCCCGGTGCTTTTCGCCTGCTACGGCGAATGCCCGCGCAACCGGTTCATCGAAGCGCCGAATGGCGAGCCCGGGCTGAACTACCTGTGCGCCGGCTACAAGGCCTTCTTCACGCACATCGATGCACCGATGAAGACCATGGCGGCGCTGCTGCGGCAAGGGCGCTACGCAGACGAGATCATGGTGGCGGCCGCAGCGGCTCAGGCCGCTGCGGCAAGCGCGTAGGTTCAAACGCCGAAGTCGGCCCCGCTCTGCGAGGTGGCGAAGCCGCTGCTGTATCCGCCGTCCACCGGTATAACCGCGGCATTCACGTAGGACGCGGCAGGTGACAGCAGGTAGCGCACTGTCTCTGCGATTTCCTCGGGGCCTGCCAGGCGCGCCAGTGGCGTGCGTGCGACGTAGGTCCCGAAGCGCACGCGCTCGGGCACACGGTCCAGCATTTCGGTGTTGACCGGGCCTGGCGCGACGACGTTGACCCGCACGCCCCGGCGGCCCCATTCAATGCCCAGCGTCTTGGTCAGGCCGATCACCGCATGCTTGGATGCGCTGTAGTTGGCGCGGCCCGATGCACCCCCCAGCCCCGCGGTGGAGCTGATCGTCACAATGGCCCCGCGGCCGCGAGCCAGCATGCCCTTGCCGAAGGCCTGGCAGCACAGGAAGGTGCCGTCCAGGTTGACATCGAGCACCAGCTTCCAGTTGGCGAAGCTCATGGCTTCGGCGGGGCCGGAGCGCGTCACGCCGGCGCAGGTGGCCAGGGCGTCGACAGGACCAATGCTGGCCTCAACGTCATCGGCGCACTGCTGCACTGCGGTCGGGTCGCGCACATCGACGCAGCGGGCGTGAACGCGATCCTCGAAAGCGGAGAACGCGGCGAGCGCCTTGTCCAGTGCGGCCTGATTCGAATCGATTATCACCACGCTGCTACCACCTTCGAGCAAGCGTCGCGCCACCGCGTTGCCGATCCCGCCGGCTCCGCCGGTCACTACCGCCAAGGAAATTTCCGTTGCTGTCATCTTCCGTTCCTCCAGATCAGTTGATAGGGGGCCCCGGCTGCACGTCCGCCACGATGTCGTGCAGCAAGCCGGTGAATGTGAAGGCTACGTCGTAGGGCCAAGCTCAACTCGGCCCAAGCCTTGATGCCTGGGTTGCGCGCTGGCAGCTTCGATTCCTGAGGGACGATGCCCAGTGTGGTTTGGCGCGCGAGGGTTTGCTCTCGCACCACGTCCCAACCCTGGTCGAACTTACCTCGGTAGCGATCCATGCAAGGCTTTGAGCGTTCAAAGCCCAAGCCGAGCGGCCACCGGGCGAATGGGCCGCCGCCGAGGTTTCGGTCCGCCGGCGGAAGGATGTCCTCTTGGGTGCTCATGGGGGTGTGGCCTCGCTGGAATTCTTGGTTCTGATTCCAGCGAGATTGCAGCAGGTGCGCAGCACCTCGAAAGTCGAGATCTTGACTATTTAAGGGGAAATCCCTGGGTTGATTGCGGGTTATCCACGGGTGGTTGCAGCAGCACGATGCTGCGATAGCCCAGGCGGACCATGCCGAGCTCCTGCAAATGCCGCAGCTGCAGGTTCACGTACTGGCGGGAACTGCCCACCATGCACGCCAGGTCGTATTGTGAAACGCGCAGCGCAAAGCCGCCCAAGACCGGGCGCCCAGCGCCTAGCGCGTGCAGGCGCAGCAGCGCGGCCTGCACGCGCTCAAGCAGGCTCTCGTCGCGATCATCCATCGTTGCCTCTTCCAGCTCGGCGGCGCGCAGCGCCAAGATGCGCGCCAGGTCCAGCGCCACTTCACCGTCGGAGTGCATAAGCGCCAGGAGCTGCTGAGCATCGTAAAGCCGCGTCGTGCAAGGCCCGGTAGCCGTGACGGAGAAGGGGAAAGGCCGCTGCGCCACTACGGACACCAAACCAAGGGTACCGCCCGGCCGCGCCCCCTTGCGTAAATCCTCGACGCCGTTAGGCCGAACGCGCGAGACGCGCAGCCTGCCTTCCTGCAGGCCGATGACCCAGCGCGGTACATCCCCGGCGTGCAGCAGCACATCGCCGTCATGCCACTTGCGCTCATGGGAAATGCGCTCCAGGCAGGCACGCGTACGCGGGCCCAGGGCGTACGGGCGCAACATGTCGGGCGCACCAGTTCCGGCAGCTGCGCCATTGCCACTTCCCGTTTCGAGTGGAATTTTTTCCATGCGTCTCCGGACCCCCGGTCGAGCGCGCCGGCGTCGCGAGCCAAGATGTCGTGAGCCTGATTGTGGCTTGGGCTCGTGCAGGAAGCCAGTAGCTCGAAGGCGGCCGCACGGCTTATCGGATCACAGTGCGATCCTGTAAACCCGCGCCGCGGTGCCATGGAACAGCGCGGCCTTTTCTTCGAAAGAGCAGCCGGCCACGATGTGTTTGAGCGCGTTCCACAGAGGCACGAAGCCGCAGCTGCGTCCGTCCACCGGATAGTTGCTGGACATCATGCAGCGCGCCGGGCCAAAAAATTCGATGCCGGCTTCCACGTAAGGCTTCCATGCTGCGGCGAGATCGAGATAGCTCGTCGGTTCCGTACGGTCCTCCAGCCCCAGACCCCAGAAGGGCATCCCCAACCCACCGAGCTTGCACATGACGTTCGGACGCCGGGCCAGGTCCTGCAACTCCTTGCGCCACTCGCGCATGGCTTCGGCGCGGCCCGTGGCGTGAAGCCCTATGCCCTCGGCAATGCCGATGTGGTTCAGGACGATGGTGGTGTTTGGGAACGCATCGGCCAAGACGGCGATCTGCGGCAGTTGATGATGCAGCACGGCCGCATCGAAGCTGAGCCCCCGCATCCCAAGGTGCCGGAAAGCCTGCCGGAAGCCCGTACTGTCCAGCGTTCCGGGAGAGGGTGGGTTGGGCGCGTAGCGCAAACCGTCAGGGTTGCGAAATTCCAGGCATGGCTGGCGCACACCGCGAAACCGGTCGGGTGCCATGGCCATTGCACGGTCGAGCAGGGCGGCCACCGCATCGCCTTCGCGCAGGTCAGCGTAGCCGACAATCGCTGCGCAAACCCGAGCGGGACCGTAAGCCCCGGTCGCGCAAAGGGTTCCGACGGCGTTGGCGAACTCCACCTCGCCAAGTGGCCGCAGTACGTCAGGCCCATGGGTCCAAGCGAAAGCGCGCGTTTCGACGTACACGGAGGCCACCACGCGATGGCCGCTACCTGCGTCCCGCAAGTAGTCCTCCATGAGGTACTTAAGCGCGGGGCGATCGAACAGATGGTGATGCGCATCGAGCACTGCGAGGTCCGGATCCAGGATCGGCTCGTTGCGACCTTCGTGCAGCTTGTGGGTCATCGGAACCGTGGTGAGCGTGGCTTTGTTCATGATGGCTTTGTTCGCGTCTTATTGGACATGGCGATGAAGTGGTTGAAGGTCAGGAATCTGACATTCGGTCCTGCGCGTTGGCCCTGATTGGCTGGTGGAAACCCTGAATTAGTCCAGATTCGGACAGTTGGCTTTCAGCTATGGCAGTGCAATTGCCCTAAGCAATATCAGGAGCGTTCAATGAGTGTCCCCAGCCTGTCCGCCAGCCGGCTCACCCGGCGCGCTTTCGCCGCCGTGGCGGCGTTGGGTGCCGCGCGCATCGCCTTCGCAGCCTACCCGGAAAGACCGATCACCGTATCCCTGCCATTCGGTGCGGGCGTCGCGATCGAGGTGACGATCCGGATGGTCTGCGAGGAAGCCGGCAAGATCCTGGGTCAGCCGGTCGTGGTGGAGAACCGCTCCGGCGCCTTGCAGCGGCTTCCGGCCCTGGCCGTGCGGCGCGCCACGCCTGACGGCTACACGCTGGGCGTTGGCACAGACAGCGTGCACGTGGCGCAGCCGGTGATCGACCCGACTTTCACGATGCGGCCCAACAAGGATTTCGAACCCGTGGCTGCGCTGATCTCGCTGCCCCTGGTGATCGTCTCTAACCCGTCCGTATCCTTCCGCGACATCAAGGGCCTGGTGGCCTACGCGAAGGCGAATCCAGGCAAGATCAACTTTGCCGTGCCCACCGGTTCGACCGCCCACTTCGCCGCGTTGCTGCTGCAGGAAATCACAGGCACCAACATGTCGATCGTGCCGTACAAGGACCAGGCTTCGAGCCTGCCTGACCTGATGTCGGGCCGCGTCGACCTGACCATCTCGGGCGCCACCGTCAAGACTTCAGTGGAGTCCGGCAAGCTGAACGCGCTGGCCGTGACGATCGCGAATCGCTGGAGCGCGTTCCCCGCAGTGCCTACACTCAAGGAACTCGGCTACGACGTCGACGTGGCGGCCTGGTTCACCCTGCTGGCCCCGCCCGGAACGCCCGCCGACGTGGTCGCGCGAATCAACAGCGCATTCAACCAGGCCATGCAGTCTCCTGTCGTGCGCCGCAGGCTGGGCGAGGTCAACATGACTGATCTCGGAAACAACATGTCGCCAAAGCAGATCGTGAGCATGATCGATTCCGAAGTGAAGCTGTGGACGCCGGTGCTGCAAAAGTCCGGCGTCAAGTTTCAATAAATACGGGTGCACGGCTTTCAAACGCCCTTGAACTGCACTTTAACTCTGGAGACATAGATCCGTGGCCAACATCGTCGACGCCCTCGCTGACTTCAGCGCAAACACGCAGTTCGAGCAACTGCCCGCCAACGTCGTGCAAGAGAGCAAGCGCCTCCTGATCGACTCCATCGGCTGCGCCCTGGGCGGCCTGAGCCATCCCAAAGGCACCATCGGCGTGCAGTACGCGCGCCTGATGGGTGCCGGCGCCGCCGGCGCGCAGGCCAGCATCCTGGGAACCGGCGAGAAGGTCTCCACCGTCGCGGCCGGTTTTGCCAACGGGGAGCTGATGAACGCATTGGACTTCGACTCCATCCTGCCGCCCGGCCACGTGAGCCCCTACGTGCTGCCCGGTGCGCTGGCGGTGGCAGAAGCCGCCGGCGCCAGTGGCAAGGAACTGCTGGTGGCCACCGCCGTCTCGCACGAGATGTCCAACCGGCTCGGCAAGTCGATGGACTACCTGCGCGACATCAAGGACGGCAAGGTCTCGCCTCCGCCCGTGTACGGCTACGCAAGCACCGTGTTTGGCGCCACCGCTGCCATCGGGCGCCTGAAGGGCCACAGCCGCGAAACCATCGCCCATGGCCTGGGGATTGCCGGCTGCACGGTGCCGGTCAACTCGCACTGGGCCTGGTCGCAGCACGCGCCGGCCACCACCATCAAGTACACCGCCGCCGGCCCCATGGTGCAGGCGGCCATGGCCGCCGCGCACCTTGCCGAGTTCGGCCACCGGGGGGACCGCATGATCCTGGACGATGCCGAGTTCGGCTTTCGCAAGATCATCGGCAGCACTCGCTGGGAGCCCCAGCACATCACCGACGGCCTGGGCAGCAGCTGGGGTTTTCCGGCCGAGCAGTCCTACAAGCCTTATCCACACTGCCGCATCCTGCACGCGCTGCTCGATTGCCTGTACCAGATCACCGAGGCCAACGACATCAAGCCGGGCGAGATCGAGAGCATCACCGCGTGGGTCGAGGGCTTTGTGATGCAGCCGCTGTGGCTGCTGCGCCAGATCGAGCATGTGACCGATGCGCAGTTCAGCGTGGTGCACGGCCTGTCGGTCGGCGCGCACCGCGTTCCGCCAGGTAAGCAGTGGCAATCGCCCGACGTGGTATTCGACCCTTCAGTGTTGGCGCTGATGGACAAGATCCACTTCGAGGTTCATCCGGACTACGAGAAGCTGCTGTCGGGCCACGCGGCCAGCCGCCCGGCGCGCATAGAGGTGCGCGCGCGCGGCCAAAGCTGGGTGGGCGAGAAGCGCTATCCGCACGGCAGCCCCTCGCCAGACCCTAGCACCACGATGAGCGACAGCGAGCTGGTGGCCAAGTTCGTGCGCAACGCCGAGGGGGTGCTCTCGCCGCGCGCCGCCGACGAAGCGATCATGCAGTTGCTGAACCTCGAGCAGGTGTCGGACGTCGCCAGTGTGATCAAACTGCTGAGCCCCTGAATGCACGCGTTCGCTCAACGCTACGAACACCTAAACCGGGGACTTCCATGACATCCATTCCTACACCTTCGTTTCTGTCCGATCCGCACAAGCAGCACTTCATCGACGGCCAATGGTGCGGCGGGGATTCGGGCGCCCGGGTCGACACCTTCAACCCCGCCGACGGCCAGCGCCTGGCCACGCTGGCCCGCGGCAACCATGCTGACGTCGACCGGGCGGTAACGGCGGCGCGACGCGCGTTCGAGGGTCCGTGGAGCCGCTTCAACCCCGCGCAGCGCCAGCAGGTGATCATGCGGTTCGCCGAGTTGTTCGAAAAGCATTTCGAGGAACTCGCGCTGCTTGAATCGCTTGACATGGGCTCGCCCTTACACACGCGGCTTCGCCCGGCGAAAAACGGCGCGGTGCAGAACCTCCTCTACTACGGCAGCCAGGCCCGGAACATCAGCGGAGAGACCATCCCAAACTCGCTGCCGGGCAATGTCACCAGCATGATCATCAAGGCACCCGTCGGCGTTGTCGGTGGGGTGCTGGCGTGGAACGGCCCCATGTTCGCGCAGCTCAACGTCATCGGGCCGGCGCTCGCGACCGGCTGCACCGTGGTGCTCAAACCTGCGGAAGATGCATCGCTCGCCGTGCTGCGTACGGCGGAGCTTCTGATGGAAGCGGGCCTTCCGCCTGGCGTCGTGAACGTGGTGACGGGTCTCGGATCTGAAGCGGGAGAAGCGCTCTGTTCGCATGGCGATGTCAACCGCATCGCCTTTACCGGATCGACAGCAACGGGCCGCGCCATCATTCGAGCGTCTGCTGGAAATATGAAACGCCTGCAGCTGGAACTAGGCGGCAAGTCGCCGGATATCGTGTTCGCGGACGCGGACCTGGACAAGGCTGTTCCCGGCGTTGCCATGGGCGTGTTCAACAACACGGGGCAGATTTGCTTTGCCGGCACCCGCATCTTCGTGCAACGCGCCATCGAGGACGAATTCGTGGAACGCCTGGCCACTTTCAGCCGCACTCTGAAGGTGGGCGATCCTCTCGCCAAAGACACGCGCCTGGGCCCAGTGATCTCGCAACGCCAACTCGATCAAGTGCTGGGCTACGTTGAAGTCGGCGCGCGCGAAGGCGCGAAGCTCGTGGCAGGCGGACAGCGCCTGGGCGGCGAGCTGGCGAACGGCTACTTCATTGAGCCGACGGTCTTCGCCAGCGTCGACAACAGCATGACGATCGCCCGTGAGGAAATCTTCGGCCCGGTGGCATCGGTGATTCCCTTTGACACCATCGAAGAGGCTCTGGCCTTGGCGAATGCGACCGACTACGGTCTGGGCAGCGGCGTGTGGAGCAGCAATGTGACGACTGTGAACCGCATGATGCACGGCATCCAGGCGGGCACAGTCTGGGTCAACTGCTATGGCTTGCTCGACGCAGCCGTGGGTTTCGGCGGCTTCAAGCACAGCGGCTACGGCTGGAAGGGCGGCCCCTCTCAAACAGAGGGCTTCCTCTACCAGAAGGCGGTCTACATTAACGCGTAATGGTGATCAGCTGCCGGGCTTCGCCGGCCGATGAATTCGGGCTGCGTCGGGTGGCTGCAGCGTGAACTGCACGGCTGGTGCGAGCCGCCGCGCCTCTGACACCGCGCCGAGATCCCGGGCATATTTGAGTTTGTCAGCGAACATGTCCCCCTGATTGGACGGCCGCCCAAACTCGTGCTCGGCGCGCCCGCCTCGAACTTGCCGGCGCTCACAGCTACGCGCGCGTTCCGGCGCGTATCGCGCTGTATCAGATCGACCTTGGCCGGCCTCGGCCTGCGGGCGGGTGAGTCGGCGTAGTAGACGGCTGGTGGGGTCGCAGATGACGCTATGGCGGGGGAGGCGGCCGCAACGGCCGGGCCTGTCGATTCCAACGAAAATCGACCGCCTCGGATTGCGGGGAAATCTGACCTGCATAGAAACACTGATCTGTCCCTTTCTCCTCTCAACACTCCTTGGGAATGTCGGAGGAAGGCGAAGGGCTGCACCAGAGACGATGCAACATCTGTTGGCACCGTCAGCGTTGGAGGAGCCCGGCTCCCGCACCTCCAGCCGTCTACCATTCTCGATGCCTAGAAACAATATCATGCATAATATCGTGTGCTTCCGGCGATTGTGTCGGGAGCCACAAGAGATGGAGAAACTGAGATGGACGTGATCAAGGATCTGTTTGGCGTGGCAGGCAAGACCGTGCTCGTGACGGGCGGCAGTAAAGGCATCGGCCGCGCTATCACCGAGGCCTTTGTCAGGGCGGGTGCGAAGGTGATCATCTGCTCGCGCGACCTGGAGAGCGGCGAAGCGCTCGCGAAGGAACTGGCGGAGTTTGGCGACTGCACCGCACTGGCCTGCAACGTGGCGAAGGACGAAGATCGCCAACGATTCGCCGGCGAACTGAAGAAGCAGGTGAAGTCGCTGCATGTGATGATCAACAACGCCGGCGCCCTGTGGGCCGCGCCGATCGCCGAGTACCCGGAGTCGGGCTGGGACAAGGTGTTCGACCTCAACGTCAAGGGCACCTTCTTCCTGATCAAGGAACTGCTGCCGCTGCTCGAGGCGGGCGGCAAACATGGCGACCCGGCGCGCATCATCAACGTGGGTTCGATCGATGCCTTCCACGTCCCAGGCCATGAAACCTACGCCTACAGCGCGAGCAAGGCGGCGCTGCATCAGCTCACCAAGCACCTCGCCGCGCAGCTCGCGCCGCGGCACATCGCCGCCAACGTGATCGCGCCGGGCATGTTCCCCAGCAAGATGCTCGCGGGCACGCTCGAGCGCAAGGGCCTGGAGGCCATGGTCGAGCCGATCCCCCTGAAGCGCCTCACGAGCGATCCGGACATGGCCGGTGCCGCCATTTACCTCGCCTCGAAAGCGGCCGCCTATGTGACGGGCGCCGTGCTGCCGGTGGACGGAGGCTACGCCACCTTGCTGTGAACCGTTCCGACCGCCACGGCCTTCGATGAGCATCCGAAGGAGTCAGCATGGAAGAAGTCAATCTCTCCGTCGCGGCCGGTGGATTCGAGCGTTTGGCGGGGCACGGCCGGCGCGCGGAGGATGCGAGCTTCGGCCGGCAGCAGCTGTCGGCCTCGGTGGCCACGCACCTGCGCGAGCAGATCATCTCGGGCCAGCTGCAGCCCGGCGCCTTCCTGCGCATCGACACAATCGCGCGCCAGCTCGACGTCAGCACGACACCCGTGCGCGAGGGACTGCTGCTGCTGCAGAGCGAGTCCTTCGTGCGCCTGATTCCGCGTCGCGGCTTCGTGGTCAACAGCTTCACCAAGGGTGACCTGCGCGACCTGTTCTGGGCGCAGGCCACGATCGCGGCCAAGCTCGCGGAGCGGGCCACCACGCGCATGTCCGGCGCGGACGTCGAGCGTCTGGGCGACATCCACGCGCGCCACGAGGCCGCCGTGGCGGGTGGGGACAACGATGCCGCGGCACGGCTGGGCCACCAGTTCCACCGCACCATCAACCTGGCGGCGCAGGCGCCGCGCCTTGCGCTCTTGCTCGGCAGCCTGACCAAGCAATTGCCGAACCGCTTCTACGCCAGCATCGAAGGGCAACTGCAGGACGCGGTGGCCTACCACCCGATCATCATGAACGCCATCCGCGTGCATGACGCGGACGCGGCGCGCTCGCTGATGTACCGCCACATCGTGAGCGGCGCCGAACACCTGATCACGATGCTTGAGCGCCAAGGCGTCTGGGCGGCTGCCGACGGTCGCGAAGCGGAATGGGCCGAGGGCACCGAGGCCGCGCAGGCGGACGCAGGCCGCGCATAGAGAAACCAGTGCCGTGCCCGCATCCGCGGTGTTGCCGCCCCGCGTTGACCATCGATAATATATTGTGTATTATTTGGAAGCCGGCGAAGGCCGCCGATCGAAGCCAGACCCCAGCAGACAAGGACCCACTCAGATGCGACCGATGCGCTCCATCCTCTTCGTTCCCGGGCACAAGGAAGGCTGGCCTGACAAGGCCGTGGCCGCCGGTGCCGACGGGGTGATCCTCGACCTGGAGGACGCCGTGCCCACCGCGATGAAGGCGCAGGCGCGCGAGGTCGTGGCCCAGTCGATCCGCAAGCTGGCCGCAGGCAGCCGCAAGGTGGGCGTGTACGTCCGCCTGAACGCGCTGGAAACGGGCCTGACCGGCGACGACCTCGAGAAGATCGTCATTCCCGGCCTGGATGGCGTGCTGCTGCCCAAGAACTACGGTCCGCGCGACTTCGTCGCCTGCGATGCCTTGATCACCCACTTCGAGCGCCGCAATGGCGTGAAGCCCGGCACGGTGGAGATCGTCTGCTCGCTCGAGACCGCACAGGCCTACGCGAGCTGCGAGAAGATTCTCGAGGCATCGCCGCGCGTTGCCACGCTTTTCGCCGGCACGGCCAAGGATGCAGACGTGTCTCGCTCCATCGGCTTCCAGTTCACGCCGGGCGGGCACGAGACCCTGTACCTGCGCAGCCGCGCCCTGCTGGCCACCCGCGCCGCGGGCCGGCAGTTCTCGTGGGTCGGGCTCTGGCAGGACTTGAAGGACCCGGAAGGCGCGAAGGCCTTCGCGATCCAGAACCGCCAACTGGGCTTCACCTCGATGGTGATGATCCATCCCTCGCACATCGCGATCGCCAACGAGGTCTTCACCCCCTCCGAGCAGGAGGTGATCTTCTACAAGGGAATGATCGAGGCCCTCGAGAAGGGCGAGGCCGAGGGCAACGCCGCTGTCCTCTACGAGGGGCAGCACATCGACTATGCCCACGTCAAGACGGCGCGCCAGGTGGTCGAACTGCACCGCCTGCTGACCCAGAACGCATCCTGATCCCATCCAAGAGAACCCTGAGAGGGCACAGACAATGGCCGGCCTTTGCTACGAAGACTTCACGCCCGGGCTCACGATCGAGCACGCCATCCGCCGCACCTGCACGGAGTCGGACAACATCCTGTTCTCCGCGCTGACCTACAACTGCGCGCCGCTGCACATCGACCACGAGTATTGCAAGAGCACGATCTTCGGCAAGCCCCTGGTGAACAGCATGTTCCTGTTCGCGCTGATCAACGGCGTCATCGTCATCGACACCACGATCGGCACAACGCTCGGCAACCTCGGCTACGAGGACGTGAAGTTCGTGAACCCGGTGTTCCACGGCGACACGATCCATGTCGTGACCGAGGTGCTGGACCGCCGCGAGTCCAAAAAGCGCTCGGACTCGGGCATCGTGTTCTTCCGCCACATCGGCTACAACCAGCGCGACGAGGTCGTCTGCGAATGCAAGCGCGCCGGCCTGATGCTCAAGCGCGCCGACTACGAGGCCCTGCAGGCCAAGATCAAGACCGAGGCCGCCGCCAAGCGCAAGGCCGCGGCCGAGAAGCAGGCGGCCTGAGCGATGAAGGGCCGCGCAAGTTTCGGGAATGCGGACGCCGCGGTGTGGCGCCCTGAGGCCGGGCACCTCGCGCGCAGCAGGCTCGCTGCCGCGATGAAGCGCTGGGGCTTCGCCACGCTGGAGGAATTCCACCGTGCATCGGTGGACCGCCCGGAATGGTTCTGGCCGGCCGCGGCCGAGGACCTCGGCATCCCGCTGCGCGGAAAGGTCGAGACGGTGCGAGACGAGGCCCGTGGTCGCGTCTTCCCCCAGTGGTTCAAGGGGGCCACGCTCAATGCGGTGGAGAGCTGCGTCGACCGCCACGCGTCCGACCCGGTGCAGGCGCAGCAGACGGCCGTCGTCTACGAAGGCGATTCGGGCCAGCGCCGCAGCCTGAGCTTCGGCGAACTCAAGCGCGAGGTGGACCGCTTCGCCGCCGGCCTGCGGCGGCTGGGCGTGGGCAAGGGCGACCGGGTGGCCCTGTTCATGCCGCCGCTGCCGGAGGCGGCGGTGACCCTGATGGCCTGCGCGAAGATCGGCGCCGTCGGCGTGCCGGCCTTCTCGGGCTACGGCAGCGAGTCGCTGGCCACACGGCTGCAGGCGGCCGAGGCCAAGGTGCTGGTCACCGTCGACTCCACGACGCGCCGGGGCAAGCCGGTGCCGATGAAGTCGATCGCCGACGGTGCGGCCGCGTCCTCGCCCTCGGTTCAGCACCTCGTGGTGATCCGCTCGAGCGGCGTGCCGGTGCCGATGGAGAAGGGCCGCGACCACTGGTGGCAGGACGTGGCCGTGGCGCTGCCCGCGGGCGTGGAGCCCGAGCCGCCCGAGGCGCTGGACCCGAACCACCCGCTGCTGATCATCTACACCTCGGGCACCACCGGGCTGCCCAAGGGCATCGTGCACTCGCACATCGGCTACCTGCTGAAGTCCGCCATCGATTTCGGCTACGCCTTCGACCTCCAGCCCGGCGACATGCTCGGGTGGATCGCCGACATGGGCTGGATGCTCGGTCCGCTGATGATCTTCGGCGGCCTGCAATGCGGGTCGGGGATCACGATGGTGGAAGGCCTGCCGGACCACCCGACGCCGGACCGCATGTGGCAGATCGTCGAACGCAACCGCGTCACCGTGCTGGGCATCGCGCCCTCGGCCGCACGCGGCCTGCGCGCCCGTTCGGAAGGTGGCCGCCCCGCAGCAGATTTGTCGAGTCTGCGCGCGTTCGCTTCCACCGGCGAGGCCTGGGACGAGCCCACCTGGCGCTGGCTCTTCGAGACCATCGGCGAGAAGCGGCTGCCCATTCTCAACTACTCCGGCGGCACCGAGACGGGCGGCGGCATCCTGTCGTGCTACACCATCGCGCCGCAGTCGCCGGCGTCCTTCTGCGGACCGCTGCCGGGGATGGACGTCGATGTGGCCGATGCCGAAGGCCGATCCACCTCGGAGATCGGCGAGCTGGTCGTGCGCAACACCTGGATCGGCATGACGCACAGCTTCTGGCGCGACGATGCACGCTACCTCGACACCTATTGGAGCCGCTGGCCCGACACCTGGGTGCATGGGGACCTGGCCAGCGTCGACGCGAACGGCTTCTGGCACATTCACGGCCGTTCGGACGACACGCTCAAGATCGGCGGCCGCCGCGTGGGCCCGTCCGAGATCGAGTCGGCACTCGTGGCGCAACCCGGCATCGCCGAAGCCGCCGTGATCGGCGTGCCGGACGAGATGAAGGGCCAGCAGGTGGTCGCCTTCGTCGTGGCCCGTCCTCAGGCCGAGCTGCCGCAGCCCGAGGCGCTGGTGGCCGCCGTCACGAAGATGCTGGGGAAGGCCATGGCGCCCGCCTGCGTGCACGTGGTAGAAGGCCTGCCCAAGACCAAGAACGGCAAGATCATGCGGCGCGCCATCCGTGCGCGCTACCTCGGTGAAAAGCTGGGCGACCTTTCGGCGCACGATCCGCTGACCCCGCTCGACATGATCCCGCCGCGGGCCTGATCACCGACGCGATTCATCACCGACAGGACATCTTCACATGAAACAGGCAGTCATCTGCGAACCGCTGCGCACCCCGGTCGGCCGCTACGGCGGCGTCTTCAAGGACATCGCCGCCGCCACGCTGGCCGAGACCGTGCTGCGTGCGCTGGTGCAGCGCACCGGCATCCAGGGCAAGGACATCGACGACGTCATCTTCGGGCAGTGCTATCCCAACGGCGAGGCGCCGGCGATCGGCCGCATCGCCGCGCTCGATGCCGGGCTGGGCGTGCACATCCCCGGCTTGCAGATCGACCGCCGCTGCGGCTCCGGCCTGCAGGCGGTGATCGACGCCGCGATGCGCGTGCAGACCGGCGCGGCCGAACTGGTGATCGCCGGCGGCGCCGAGAGCATGAGCCAGTCCGAGCACTACGTACTGGGCGGGCGCTTCGGCATCAAGGGCGATTCGCAGCCCTTCTGGGACCGCATCGCGCGCGGCCGCATCACCTCGGGCGGCCGGCATCACCCGGTGGCCGGCGGCATGCTGGAGACGGCCGAGAACCTGCGCCGCGAGTACAAAGTCACGCGACAGGCGCAGGACGAGCTGGCCCTGCGCTCGCAGCAGAACGCGGCGAAGGCGCAGCAGGAGGGCCGCTTTGCCGACGAGATCGTCCCGGTCCCCGTGAAGGGTCGCAAGGGCGTGCAGGAGGTCAGCCAGGACGAGCATCCGCGCGCCGATACCACCATGGAAATGCTGGCGGGCCTGTCGCCGGTGCGCCTCAAGCTCGACGCCGAATCGACCGTGACCGCCGGCAATGCCAGCGGGCAGAACGACGGTGCCGCGGCCTGCATCGTGACCACGCCCGAAAAGGCGGCCGGCCTGGGCCTGAAGCCTCTGGGCCGGCTGGTGAACTGGGCCGTTGCCGGCGTCGAACCGGAGCGCATGGGCATCGGCCCGGTGCCGGCGGTCGAGGCGCTCATGCGCCGCACCGGCCTCGCCATCAAGGACATGGACCTGATCGAGCTCAACGAGGCCTTCGCCGCGCAGGTGCTCGCCTGCACCTACGGCCTGAAGTTCCAGCCCGGCGACTACGAGCGCCTGAACGTCAACGGCTCCGGCATCTCGCTGGGCCACCCGGTCGGCGCCACCGGCGTGCGCATCCTGTCGACCATGCTGCGCGAGCTGGACCGCCGCGGCGGCCGCTACGCGCTGGAGACCATGTGCATCGGCGGTGGCCAGGGTCTGGCCGCCGTGTTCGAGCGCCTGCAGTAACTCGACTCGCCAAGGCGCGCAAGCCGCCGGCCACAGCCCAGCCATTCGAAGATGTACCCGATCCTCGAGGACCTGCGCATCGTCGAATGCGCCTCCTTCATCGCCGCGCCCTCGTGTGCGCTGCACCTGCAGCAACTCGGCGCCGAGGTGATCCGCATCGACCCGATCGGCGGCGGCATGGACCATGCGCGCTGGCCCGTCGCAGGCGACGGGCGCAGCCTCTACTGGGAAGGCCTGAACAAGGGCAAGCGCTCGGTCGCCATCGACCTGTCGCGCCCGGAGGGCCGGCAGCTTGCCGTCGAGCTCATCACGGCGCCGGGCCCGGATGCAGGCCTGTTCGTCACCAACTACCCGCAGCAGGGCTTTCTTTCGCATGAAGCCCTGAGCGCCCACCGGCCCGACCTGGTGACCGTGCGCGTGCTCGGCTGGCGCAGCGGCGCACCGGCGGTCGACTACACCGTCAACGCCGCCATCGGCCTGCCCTTCATGACCGGGTCGGCCGACCAGGGCGAAGCGCCAGTCAACCACGTGCTGCCGGCCTGGGATCTGCTGACGGGCGCCTATGCCGCCTTCGCGCTGCTGGCCGCCGAACGCCGCCGCACCCGCACCGGGCAGGGGCAGGAGGTGAGCCTGGCGTTGTCCGACGTGGCGCTGGCCTCCCTCGGCCACATGGGCCAGATCGCGGAGGTGCTGCAGTCGGGCGACCGGCCGCGCTACGGCA
The DNA here is from genome assembly GCF_039541515.1 of Variovorax defluvii. NCBI lineage: Bacteria > Pseudomonadati > Pseudomonadota > Betaproteobacteria > Burkholderiales > Comamonadaceae > Variovorax > Variovorax defluvii. Next base: position 38,141 of record NZ_BAABGJ010000079.1, on the reverse strand, counting down.
ACGCGCTCTTCGGCGCCTTCGGGCGCGACTTCCGAAGCGCCGACGGCGAACACGTGATGCTCGTGGCCATCACGTCGCGGCAATGGACCGGGCTGGTCGAATCGCTCGACCTGCAGGCGCCGGTGGCCGCGCTGGAGGCCACGCTGGGCGTCTCGTTCAAGGCTGACGAAGGACAGCGCTTCATTCATCGGGAGGCGTTGTTTCCCCTGTTCGAGCGCGCGGTCGGTGCGTTGCCGCTGCCGGAGCTGCGCGCCCGCTTCGAAGCGCGCGGCGTGCTCTGGAGCACCTACCAGACGCTGAGCGCGGCGATCGCGCAGGACCCGCGTTTGTCGCTGGACACGCCGCTCTTCGCCATGCTTGACCACCCGAGCGGCCTGCGCTATCCGGCGCCCGGCGCAGCCGCCACCTTCGGCGGCGCCGAACGCACGCCCGTGCGGCGCGCGCCGCGCCTGGGCGAGCACACCGACGAGGTGCTGGCCGAAGTGCTGGCCCTGTCGCCCACACGCATCGGACAACTGCACGACGCCGGATTGATCGCGTCGGCCTGATTCCCAAGGAAAGAACTTTCATGAGCGACGCTTCCCAACTGATCCAGCACCTGCAGGGCGCCACCTCGGTGGCCCGTGAATACCTGGCCGAGGCGCGGCGCGTGGTGTCGCAGCGCTGCGCACCCGCCGGCCGTGCGGAGTCCAGGCTGCTGCAGCAGCACCAGCGGGCCTTGCACGGCCTGGCCTGGATCGCCACCACGGTCGAGGCCGTCGCGTGTGCGGCCTCGTGGAGCGAGCGCCTCGTGGAGCGCGGCCAGCTCCATGAAGGCGAGGAACTGGTGCTGACGGTGGGCGTGGGCGAATACCTCGCGCAACTGGCGCACGGCATCCCGATGTCGCAGACGGAGACCTTCCGGCCCGCCGAGCTCGGCCTGGAGGAGGCCGCAGCCGCGCTCGCCGGCCAGGGCGGTGCGCGGGCGCTGATGACGCGTGCCGCGGCTCCCGAGACCCGCCGCGCGCTGGTCGAGCACTTCCGCGGCGGCCGCGGCGTGACCGAGACCGCCTTCGACGAAGACCTGGACGTCATCCGCGACCAGTTCCGCCGCTTCGCGGACAAGGAGATCATTCCGCGCGCCCACGCCTGGCACCTGGCCGACGAACTGATTCCCGACGACGTGGTCGCACAGCTCGGCGAGCTGGGCGTCTTCGGCGTCAGCATCTCGGGCGACCACGGCGGCATGGGCCTGGGCAAGCGCGCGATGTGCATCGTCACCGAGGAGCTGAGCCGCGGATGGATCGCGGCCGGCTCGCTGGGCACGCGCTCGGAGATCGCCGCGGAGCTCATTGCCTGCGGCGGCACGGACGCGCAGAAGAGCGAGTGGCTGCCCAAGATCGCCTCGGGCGAGGTGCTGCCGACGGCGGTGTTCACCGAACCGGACACGGGCTCGGACCTCGGTTCGCTGCGCACGCGCGCCACGCCCACCAACAGCGGCTGGCGCATCGACGGCAACAAGACCTGGATCACCCACGCCTCCCGCAGCGACCTCATGACGCTGCTGGCGCGGACCGAACCCGGTACCTCCGACCACAACGGCCTGAGCATGTTCCTCGCGCCCAAGCCGCGCGGCACGAAGGAGCAGCCCTTCCCGGCGGCGGGCATGAGCGGCGGCGAGATCCCGGTGCTGGGCTATCGCGGCATGAAGGAATACGACATTGCCTTCGAAGACTTCGAGATCGGCGCCGAGGGCCTGCTGGGCGGCGTGCGCGGGCAGGGCTTCCGGCAGCTCATGCAGACCTTCGAAGGCGCTCGCATCCAGACCGCCGCGCGCGCCGTCGGCGTGGCTTGGCGCGCCTTCGACCTGGGCTGGCGTTACGCCAGCGATCGCAAGCAATTCGGCGCTCCCATCATCGAGTTCCCTCGCGTGTCCGACAAGCTGGCGCTCATGATCGCCGAGACCGTGCTGGTGCGCGAGCTGTCGCACTTCGCGGCGGAGGAGAAGGACAAGGGCATCCGCTGCGACGTCGAAGCGGGCATGGCCAAGCTGCTGGCCGCGCGCGTGGCCTGGAGCAATGCCGACAATGCCTTGCAGATCCACGGCGGCAATGGCTATGCCCTGGAGTTCGAGATCAGCCGTGTGCTGTGCGACGCGCGCATCCTCAACATCTTCGAAGGCGCGGCGGAGATCCAGGCGCAGGTGATCGGGCGCGGGCTGCTGGCCGGCTCGCGCTAGCCGCACGCGCAAACCTCCGCGATCGCGGCTCAAGACGTTCGGGACCCTTGAATGTCCCGGCGTGTGCCACGGAAGTCGCGCTCGTCATGCCGCCGTTTCGCAACTACTTGGAGTCAACATGATCAAGAGATCGACCCGCTGGGTTGTCACCGGCCTGCTCTGCGCCGTGGCCGGCGCTACCCAGGCCTTTCCGGACAAGCCCATCACACTCATCGTGCCTTTCGCGGCCGGCTCGACCACGGACGTGAATGCGCGTGATTTCGCGCAGATCCTCGGCAACGTCGTGAAGCAGCCGATCGTCCTGGAGAACCGGACCGGTGCGGAAGGCGCCATCGCGGGGCAGGCACTGGTCAATGCGCCGGCCGATGGCCACATGCTGCTGTTCACCAGCAGCTCGTTGCCGGTGCTCGACCCGCTGATGAAGAAGGCCATGCCCTACGATCCGGTCAAGGTGTTCGCGCCGGTGTGCACCGTCGCGCGGACCAGCAATGTCATGAACATCACGGCCGGCAGCCCCCTGAAGACTGCTGCGGAGGTCGTTGCGGCGGCGAAGGCGCAGCCGGAGAAGCTCACCTTCGCCTACTCCAGCGCCACCACGCGCCTAGCCGCCGAGCTCTTCCAGCAGACCACGGGCGTCAAGCTGCGCGGGGTGCCCTACCGCTCGAGCGTCACGGCATTGACCGAGGTTGCCTCCGGCCAGGTGGACCTGATGTTCATCGATCACGTATCGGCGCAACCTTTCTACGAAACCTCGAAGGTGCGCCCGCTGGCGGCCGCTGGCGCACAGCGCATCAAGGCGCTGCCGAACGTTCCCTCGGCGACCGAGGCGGGCGTGCCCGGCTACAACATCCTGCCGTGGTTCGCGGTCTATGCGTCCGCCAAGACGCCGCCGGCCGTCCTCGCGCAGGTGCGCGACGCGGTCGGCAAGGCAATGGCGTCGCCGGGCGTGGCGAGCAACCTGGAAAAGCGCGGGCTCGAGCCGATGGCCATCTGCGGCGATGCTTTTGTGAAGTTCCAGAAGGATGACATCGAGCTTTGGCGCGGCGTGCTCAACAAGGCGGGCATCGAGCCGCAATGATGCATGCAGGGACGGTGCCGATGCCTGACCGTCCCGATGCGATTCAGATGCTCAAGGTAGGCGGCGCAGGAAACGCGTTCACACGCTGCGCGAGCGTGGCGGCTGCGCTGGCCGGCACCTCGCCATGCCAATCAAGTGTGTGGATGCGCTCGGCGATCTTCCACAGCCCGGCCTGGCGCACCCACCGGTCGAGGTAGCGCAGGCTGCGCATGGCGACCTGGTCCGACGGCTGGGCCGGGCGCACCAGGAAGGCGAAGGCATTGGTCTCCGTTTCGGCGTGCGCCGTGCCGATCAGCTTGTATTGCACGTTGCCGACGAAGTGCGTGGCGATCTTGCAGGCACCGGAGCCAAAGGCATCGAAGAGCGCGATCTGTCCGATCAGCGCATCCGCGCCCTCGACAGGCGCGCGGCCGTGGTACCGGGCCTTCACGTCGTCGGTGAAGCAGGTGCGCACGAGAGCCTTGTCGGCGCTGTCGGCCGCGTGGAAGTAGCGCATGAGCACGTCATGGATCGCCGCGCGATCCACGAGCGCCTGCAGTTCGGGCGGCAGCGTCACGCGGTGCCACCCGCGTTGCCGCCCGGCTCGCGCGCGACGCGCCCGCGGCGAATGGCATAGACCGGGTCGTCCCGGTCCTTGGAGCCGTAGCGGAACTGGTCGGCCTCCTGCATGGCCTCGATGACTTCGTCGATCCGGTTCCAATCGTCGGTCACCATCCGTTCGCTGATGCGCCATTCGCCGTTGCGCCGCGTGAAGCGGTCCACGAAGCGCAGCGCGCGGGTGCGCGTGTAGCGTTTGTCGTCACGGCCGAAGGCCCGGAAGGCGAGCAGGTAGGACTCGGTGAAGGCGGTGTCGCCGTCCACCTCGATGCGGACGTTGCCGAGGAAATGCATGGCCGGGTCGGTGCCGGGCTTGACACGCTCGACGATGCCGCGGGCGGCATCGCGGCCATGGGCGACCCAGTTTCCATGGTCGTCGATGGCATCGTCGTGGTAGCAGCTTGCGATCAGCTCGGTGTCGCAGCGGTCCACGCCGCGGCAGTAGCGCAGCAGCACATCGCGGATGTCGCGTTCGTCCAGCAGCGCGAGCAGCCTGGCTTCGGTCCGTGCGTCGAGAGTCATGAGCGGCGCTTCTTGGGCTGGTTCACGAGTTTGCGCATGAGCGTGGAGAAGTCGTCCACCTGCTCGAGGTGGAGCACGGCGTCGATCACCTCCTCGGCGGCCGCCGCTGGCATCAGGCCGTCGACGAAGGTGCGGAACTTGTGCGCCAGTGCTTCGGTGGTGAGGAAGCTTTCCGGGTCGGAGGAGGGGGTGCCCTTGGGGAACAGGCGCTCTCCCCGGAAGGTCTGCCCGCGGGCGCGGATCTCCACACGCGAGGGCCGGCTGGACGGATGCTTGGCGATCTCGTCGAAGTAGGTCGGATGGATCTCCAGCTTCACCTTGTCCATCAGCTTCATCACGGAAGGGTCGAAGACGTTCTTCGGGTCCTGCCATTTCGGGCCGGGCACGATCCGGTGTGCCGCCAGCGCGAGGCCATGCGCGAAGCAGAACTGCGCATCCTGGACGTGTCGGATCTCGCGGAACATGAAGCTCGGCAGCACATAGGCCCAACCTTCGCCATAGGCGGTGATGCCCTCGATCTCGTCGGGGCGCAGATCGTGCTCGTGCACCAGCCCGATGAGGATGTCCAGCGGTGCGTGCATGACCCGGCAATGCGGGTAGGGCTTGTACATCTGGAAGTCCGGGAAGCGCCATTCGACGCCGAGGCCTTCGGTGAGGGCCTTGGGCTCCCATCGGACGGTGCCGATGAAGCGGGGATAGCCGAACTCGGCATCGTCGAGCATCTGCAGGTCGCCGCGGTGGCCGAGCTCGCCCATTTCCGCCGCCGTCAGCGCCGATTGCGTGAGCGCGCCGGCCATGAGGTACTTGATGGTGGCGGGTGGCGCGTGGTTGAGCGAGGCCCGGTGCGCGTTGACCGGGGTGATCGCGGCGGCGATCCCGAATGCGTTGGCCACCTGGTCGGCCGTCAGCCGCTTCAGCCTGGCGGCCGATGCGGTGGCGCCGAAGACCGTGCTGCTGTACCCGAGCACGGGCGCGGTGGCTGCCTTGCCGTCCTTGTAGTCGCGGTTCTGGCTCATGGCCGCGCCGAAGCGGTAGGACATCTCGTGGGACACGGCGACGGCTTCGATCAGCTCCTTGCCGCTGCGGCGGGCGACCTCCGCGACCGCGAAGGCGCCCGGCAGCACGTAGGGGCTGACGTGCCCCGGCAGCAGGACCGAATCCGCATCGAGGGTGCTGATCAGCTCCCCGTTGGCGAAGGCGGCGCCGAAGATGGAAGAGCGCTGGCCGGTGCCGATGATGGTGGCCGGGCCATCATTGCCTCCTATCCGGATCGCGCATTCGATGCCCATGTCGGCCTTGGGCTGGCCGGGAGCGGCAAGCGCGCAGCCGATCGAGTCGAGGATGTCACGCTTGCATTCCTCGACGACGCGAGGCGGCAGTTCGGCGTAGCGGGTGTGGGTGGCGAATTCCGCCAGGTGTTCGATGAGGGTCATTCGGTGGCGGTCCTTGTCATTGCGGCTCGATGCCGGCCTTGCGGATCACCTCGCGCCACTGCTCGGTCTCCTGCTGCTTGTGCTTGACGAGCGCATCGCCGCAGGCCGTGAAGGGCTCGAGGCCACGCTTCTCCATATTCGCCGCCATCTCCGGTGTCGTGACGGCGCGGGCGACGAGCTCGCGCACCTGCGCCAGCACGTCGGGCGGCGTCTTGCCCGAGGCGTAGACGCCGAACCACGGGAAGACGGAGTAGGCGGGCAGGCCGAGCTCCTTGGCGGAAGGAACGTCGGGCAATGCCGACAGTCGGCTCGGGCCTGACACCGCCAGGGGGCGGATCTTGCCGGAGTCGTAGAAGGCCTGGGCCGAGACGCGGTCGATGAAGGTGATGTCCACCTGGCCGCTGCTCACGTCCGTCAGCCCGGTGACGCTGGAGCGGTAGGGCACGCCGGTCAACTTGGTCCCCGAGGCTTGCTGGAACAACTCGCCCGCGAGCCGCATCGAGGTGCTGGTGTATCCGAAGGTCAGCTTGCCAGGCTGGCTCTTGGCGGCGGCGATCAGGTCGGCGAGCGACTTGTAGGGGCCCGTGGCGGAGACGTTCACCAGGTTGTTCGTGCGGCCGGCGGCGCAGATCGGCACGATGTCCTTGTTCGGGTCGTAAGGGATGTTCTTTTTCAGGAGCGGGTCGAAGACGGTCAGCGAGTTGCTGCTGAACATCAGCGTGTGCCCGTCGGCCGGGCCGTTCACGAGGGCCTGTCCGCCCAGGGTGCCTTCGGCCCCGGCGCGGTTGTCGACCAACACCGGCTGTTTCGCAACGGCGGACAGCACCTGCGCGAGGTCGCGGGCGTTGATGTCATTGGTCGTGCCGGCGTTGAACGGAACGATGATCGTGATGGGGCGGTCGGGGAACGCCAGTGCGCCGGAGGTCGCCAGCGAGAGAAGGGTGGCCGCGAGGGGGCGGATGAGCCTGTTCAAGGGGTGTCTCCTAATGCATGGTACATCATGCAATATTTTGGAGCTGAGTGCGGAGTCAAGCCCAGGGTTCTACCGAGCGGCAACCGACCCCCGTTTGCAGTCGCAGGGCGCGCGCGAGCCAGATCCCCAACGCGAGAAGTCCTGCCGAAGCCGTGGCGAACAGGACCGACGGGCCAGCCCGTGCCACGACCTGTGCGCCGAGCAGGACGCCCGCGCTCTGGCCGATGAAGATGGTGCAGGAAAACAATGAAACCGCCAGACCCGTGGCGCCCGCCGCGAGCTGCGTGGCCTGCAGTTGAGCACGTTGTGCATCATGTAGAAGCCGAAGCCCCCCAGCACGCAGCCCGCTGCACCCCATTCCCATCGTGGCATGAGCGCCAGCATGCCGAAAGCCGCGGCGAGGGCGCCGCCCGCCACCAGCGGCATCGCGGTCGGCCGCAGCCGGCGCAGAAGCGGCGCGGCGGTGCGCGTGAAGGCGAAGCCGCCCAATCCGAAGGCGGCGGCGACGGCGCCGCTCTCCAGCAGCGAGAGCCCGAAACGCGTGTGCAGCACGGTCGGCACGAAGGCCAGGCAGCCGATGCCCAGCCCGGCCTCGACGCAACTGGCGGCCATCACGCGTCGCGCCCAGCGGTCCGCCAGCAAGGTGCGCAGCTGGCGCAGATAGGGAAGGCGGGCTGGCGCGGCATCTTCGCCGCGGCGCGCATCGGTCGCCCTGCGCGTACTCAGCCACAGAGCCGCAGTGACGGCCGCGAACAGCGCCGCGAGCAGCACGAAGGCTGCGCGCCAGTTCCAGGCATCGGACAGGAAGCCACCCACCAGCGGTCCGAGCATGAGGCCGAAGACCGTCACGCCGGAGTAGCGCGCCAGCACCTGCTGGCGCTGCGCGAGCGGCACGGTGTCGCCGATCCACGCCACGCTCAGCGGCACGATGGCCGCGGTGCCGGCGCCCATGGCAGCACGCGCCCAGACCAGCGCATCGAGCGATCGCGCAGCAGCGGCGGCCAGGGTGCTCAAGGCACACCAGGCGGTGGCCAGCATGATGACCCGCGCCTTGCCGTAGCGGTCGCCGATCGGGCCGTAGACCAGTTGCATCAGGCCGTAGGCGACGGCATAGGCGGAGATGGCCGCGGCGGCCTCGGTCGTGGTGGTCGCAAAATCCTGCGCCAGTGCGGGCAGCATGCCGTCGCACACGCGCGTGGAGGCCAGGCTGACGAAGCCTGCCGTCGCAAGAAGCATCAGCAGGGTGGGGCCGCGGCCACCAGCCGTCATGCGGCTTTGGATCTCATGTGCGGGAACATGGCCTCGCGCGCCTGCGCGTCCATCTCGCTCTTGAAGCTGTAGCGCTCCTTCAGCGCCATTGCGCGTGCGGCTGCGGGGCGTTCGTCGATGGCATCGAGCAGGCGCTTCAGGTTCGGCAGGCGTTCCCAGCAGTTCTCGCCCAGGGCGGTCGAAGCCGATTTGCCCCAGCCCCAGACCGCCATGTCGACGATCGTGTAGTCGTCGCCCATCATCCACCTTCGATCGGCCAGCCGCGCATCGATGATGCGCCAGTGGCGCCAGGCCTCGAATTCGTAGCGCTGCACGGCGTAGGCGATGCGTTCGGGCGCGTACTTCGTGAAGTGGATGGCCTGGCCGGTGTAGGGGCCGATGCCCGAGGCGGTGAACATCAGCCACGACAGCAGCTCCCCACGCATCGGCGGCGCCGGGAGGAAGCGGCCGGTCTTCTCTGCCAGGTACAACAGGACGGCGCTGCTGTCGAAGACCTGCGTTCCGTCGTCGTCCACGATCGCCGGCACCTTGGCATTCGGATTGATCGCGAGGTATTCAGGCGTGTGCTGCTCGCCCTTGCGGGTATCCACAGGGATGGCGTCGTAGGGCAGGCCGGCCTCCTCGAGGAACAGGGCCACTTTCCGTGGGTTCGGCGCGAGCGTGTAGTAGAACTTCAGCATCGATGTCTCCGGGCATGCTGCGCACGGTTCAGAACAGGATGACTGGACTCCGCGAGCATGTCAATGCATAATGCATTATCCACGATAGTTTAACAACTTCCTTCCCCCCAGGAGACTGTCTGCCCATGAAAGCCCAGCCCCTTGCCGGCATCCGGGTCCTCGAAGTCGGTGCCTATATCTCGGCGCCCTATGCCGGCGTGATCCTCGCGTCGCTCGGCGCCGAAGTCGTGAAGGTGGAGCCGCCCGAAGGCGAAGCCTTCCGCCGCGGCGAGGGCAACCGCAGCGCCTACTTCATCCAGTACAACAGCGGCAAGAAGAGCGTCGCGGTCAACCTGAAGTCGAAAGCGGGCGTGTCGCTCGTGAAATCGCTGGTGCCGCGCTTCGACGTGCTCATTGAGAACATGCGTCCCGGCAAGATGGCCGCGCTCGGGCTCGGCGAAGCGGCCTGCCGCGAGCTCAACCCCGGACTGATCTACGCCTCCATTTCCGGCTTCGGCAGCGGCGGGCCGTGGGTGGATCGCCCCGCGTACGACACCATCGGCCAGAGCATCGGCGGCATCTACTCGATCATGAACGACGCCCATGACCGGCGCCTCACCGGGACCTGCATCGCCGATCTGATCACGGGCATCAGCAGCGCCATGGGCGTTCTCGCGGCACTGCTGGGCCGCGAGCGCAGCCCGGACCGCACGGGAACGCTGATGGAAACCTCCCTGCTGGAGGCCATGTCGACACTTACGATCGACGCCATGACCCAGGCCTACGAGACCGACACCGACCCGGTGCGCAATTCCCGGCATCCGCAGGCGCAGAACTTCTGCCTGGAGACGGCGGACGGGGGCGGCATCACGATGCACCTGTCCGTGTCGCAGAAGTTCTGGCGGGCCCTGGCGCGGGTGATCGGCCGGGAGGACCTGATCGACGATCCGCGTTACCGCACTTACGACGACAGGCGTGTCCCTGCGCACTATGAAGAGTTGGTGCGCATCGTGAAGGAAGCCTTCGCCAAGCGCCCGCGCAGCGAATGGGAACGGTTGCTGACCGAGGAGGACGTGCCCTTCGCGCCCGTACTGACCATGCACGAGGTCGCCGAGCACGAGCAGACGCGCTGGCTGGAGCTGATGGGGCCCACGGTGTGCGGCTTGCCGATGGTGCGGCCGCCCTGGCGCTTCGACGGTGCGCGTCCCGCGCGGAGCGAGCTGCGTGCGGAGGTCGGCGAGCACACGCACGAGGTGCTGCGCGAGGTGTGCTCCGAAAGCGAGCTCAAGGCGCTGGCGGCCGCCGGCGACATCGTGATCGCTGCGGCGAGCAACTGAAGGAGGAAGTCCCATGGATCTCGGAATTTCCGGCAAGCGTGCCGTGGTCATCGGCGGAAGCCAGGGCCTGGGCCTGGCCGTTTGCGAGCGCCTTGCCGCGGAGGGCGTGAACCTGCTGCTGTTCGCGCGCGATTCGAAAAAGCTGGACGAGGCCTGCGGGCAGCTCAGGAGCGCGCACGGCGTGCAAGTCGACGCGTGCGCGGGCGACATCACCCGCGCCGAGGACATCGACCGGGTGGCCGCCCAGGCCGCCGGCAACGGCGGCGTCCACATCCTCGTGCTGAACACGCCGCGGCCGCCGAGCCCGATGCGCGACTTCCTGCAGGAGAACGAGGATGCGCGCTGGGAGCAGGCCTACCAGCAGCAACTGCACGGGGCGCTGCTCGTGCTGCGCAAGCTGGTGCCGCTGGTCGCGGAGAGCGGCTGGGGACGCGTGGTCGCCATTACCTCCGCATCCATCAAGCAGCCGATGCCGCGGCACGCGCTGTCGACCATCTTCCGTGCCGGCGTCCAGGCCGCGCTGAAGCATCTCGCCATGGAGCTTGCCCCCAGGGGTGTGACGGTCAACGCGGTGGCGCCGGCGACGGTCATCACGCCCACCTTCTCGACCTTCCACAACCTCGAGGCGCGGATCCAGTCCGTGCCGATGAAGCGGGTGGGCCAACCCGAGGAGCTGTCGGCCACGGTGGCCTTCCTGGCCTCGGCGCACGCAGGATTCATCACCGGGGAGACGATCCAGCTCGACGGCGGACAGACCCTGGCGCTGTGCTGACGACGAACAAAGGAGCAGCAATGACAAGCGCCAACAAAGCCAAGGGCCCGCTGGCTGGACTGAAGGTGGTAGAGGTCGGCGGCGTCGGCCCCGGCCCCTTCTGCGCGATGCTGCTGTCGGACATGGGCGCCGAGGTCGTGCGCATCGACCGCAAGCATGCCTCCGAGAGCGGCCTGCCGGTGGACCGCCGCTTCGACGTGATGTACCGCGGGCGCCGTTCGCTTGCACTGGACCTCAAGAAGCCGGAGGCGGTGCAAGCCGTGCGCCGCATGCTGCGCGACGCCGACGTGATGATCGAGGGATTCCGCCCTGGCGTCATGGAGCGCCTGGGCCTGGGGCCCGAGGTCTGCATGGACCTGAACCCGAAGCTGATCTACGGCCGCATGACGGGCTGGGGCCAGACCGGGCCGATGGCGAGTAAGCCCGGCCACGACCTCAACTACATCGCGCTGAGCGGCGCGCTGCATGCCATCGGGCCCAAGGGCGGAGCGCCTTCGATCCCCCTGAACCTGATTGGCGACTTCGGCGGCGGCTCCATGTACCTGGCCTTCGGCATCCTGTGCGCGCTGCACGAGGCGAAGACCTCGGGCCGGGGACAGGTGGTGGACGCCGGCATGGTCGATGGCGCGACCTCGCTGATGGCGATGATCTACGGCCTCTTCGCCGCAGGCTACTGGAAGGACGAGCGGGGCTCGAACCGGCTGGACTCCGGCGCGCCCTGGTACGACGTGTACGAGACGAAGGACGGCCGCCACGTGGCCATCGGTGCCACGGAGGCAACCTTCTTCCGCAACACAATGAAGGTGATCGGCCTGCGCGAGGAGGACTTCGGCGAGCAGCACGATCGCGACGGCTGGCCGGCGATGAAGGAGGCGTTCTCGCGCAAGTTTCGCAGCCGCACCCGCGACGGATGGTGCAAGGCATTTGAGGGAACCGAGACCTGCTTTTCCCCCGTCCTGTCATTGGCAGAGGCACCGCGGGACCCGCACCAGGTCGCCCGCGGCAACTTCGTCGAATGCGCCGGGGTCGTCCAGCCGGCGCCGGCGCCGCGCTTCAGCCGCAGCCGGCCGGCCGTGCAAAGTCCTCCCCCGCAGCCCGGCGAGCACAACCGCGAGGTGCTCGCCGACTGGGGATTCAGCGAGGAGGATGTCGCGCAATTGCAGCGTTCGGGCGCGATCTGAACGAACGGCGGCGCAAGGAGGGGGGGCTTCTACCAGATTCTTGAGATATCATCCATTGTATTTTCTGGAGCGATACCTCTTGGAATTTGAAGCTTTCCTTCGGCCCAAGGATGTAGGGCTGCAGCTGTCCGGTTCGGTCGCCTCGCACCTGCGTGAGCAGATCATCTCCGGCAAGCTCAAATCGGGCGAGTTCCTGCGCATCGACTCCATCGCCAGTGACCTTGGCGTGAGCACGACGCCGGTGCGGGAAGGCCTTCTGCTCCTGCAAAGCGAGTCCTTCGTCCGCCTGCTGCCGCGGCGCGGCTTCGTCGTCAACAGCTTCAGCAAGGACGACCTGCGGGACATCTTCTGGGCACAGGCCATCGTCGGTGCCGAGCTCGCGGCGCGCGCCGCGCTCAAGATAACCAAGGAAGACCTCGCGAAACTTCAGCAGCTCGATACCGAGCATGAAAAAGCGTTCAAGGCCGGTGACGAGCGGCACGTGCAGCTTGGCTACGAATTCCACCGCTTCCTCAACCTCGCCGCCGGCTCGCCGCGCCTGGCGCTGCTGCTCGGCAGCCTGTCCAGGCAACTGCCCAACAGGTTCTACGCCAGCATCGAGGGCCAGGTCACGGACACGCTCAAGTACCACCCGATCATCATCGATGCGATCCGCATGAAGGATGCGGAGGCCGTGCGTTCGCTGATGTTCCGGCACATCATGCATGGGGCGGAGCACCTCATCCAGTCGCTCGAGCGCGCCGGCACCTGGGGCCCGCCGACGGAGGCGGCCAACGCACCTGTTGCGGAGCCCGAGACGGAAGAGGTCGCCGAGCCCAAGGTACCTCGCGTCGCGCGGACGGCAGCGGCGAAGAGCTCGCGCAAAGCCAAGCCCGCCCGCGCCGCACGGCGCTGAGCGGCCGCCGGCTCAGGCAGGGACTGTGGCTTCACGCTTCTGCCATTCCCGGTAGTCGTCCAGGGTGTCCAGATCGAAGGCCAGCGACGGCGTTTGCACCACCCTGCACGGCAATCCGAGCCGGAGCGCCTGAGCGGCGTGCCGCTCGCGGCTCATCGGCCCGTAGTGGAACCGGAAGGGCGCGCCAGCCGGCAGGCATAACACGTTCGTACCGGTGCCGGTGCGGTCGCTGGCGATCGTGGCTTCGCCAGGCCGCACGAGCATGCGCAGGTCGTCTTCCCGTGCCAGGGGCAGGTCGCACGACATCACCAGGACTTGTTCGCCCGCCCGAGTGGCGAGGCTGGCGAATGCCTGGGCGACGGCTTCATTCAAGCCTGGCTGCTTCTCCGCGATCCAGCCAGCGCCTTGTCGCCTTGCGAGCGCGAGGACTTCCGGGCAGCGGCTTGCGACAAGGGTGCGGACCGCGCCCGGATAGCGCGCCGCCAGCGCGAGTGCGCGTTCCAGCAGCTCGAGGTTGAGCTGCCGGCGACGATCGGGCGCCAGGTCCGGCGCGAGGCGGCTCTTGCCTTCGGCGATCGATTTGACCGGCAGCACGAGCCAGGTCATGCCGCGGCCCCGGCGCCGGCAGTTCTCGCAAGACGGTCGACGAAGTCCAGCAGTTCGCGCGCGAGTTGGGCGCGATCTCCTGCATCCTTCATCACGGTCGCAGTCACCAGCGGCGTGATGCCGAGGGCGGCGACGGCGCGTGCGGCATCGGCATCGGCGTGGTCCAGCACGAAGCCGTCGAGCAGCGGCCCGTAGTGCCGCGCCACTTCCAGCGCGGAAGGGGTCTTTCCGAGTTCGCGCATGATCTTCGCCGCCGGCCCCTTGATCGCCTGGCCGCCCACGATGGGCGACACCGCCACGACCGGCACGCTGGCCGAACGCAGCGCGTCGCGCACGCCCGGCAGCGCCAGCGTCGGGTCGATGCTCAGGTAGGGATTGGAGGGGCACAGGACGATGGCCTGCAGACCGGGATCGTCCAGAGCGGCTCGAAAGGCGGGGGAGGGCGACGCCTCCGTCGCGCCCGCGAAGTGCAGCCCGCGCAGCACGGGTTCGCAGCGCCGCCGCACGAAGTAGGACTGGAATGGCAGTTCGCCCTCATCGGTGTCCACCATCGTTCGCACAGGCGCATCCGACATGGGCACGACGCGCACGCCGATGCCCTGCGCCATGCACAGCGTCGCCGTAACTTCCGACAGCGTGGCACCTCCGCGCAGCAGCCCGGTGCGCCGGACATGGGTCGCCAGGTCCTGGTCGCCCAGGCGGAACCAGGTCTCGCCGCCGAGCTTCTCGAGCGTGTCCATGAAGCGCCAGCTCTCGCCGGCGAGACCCCAGCCCGTCTGCGGATTGGCGACACCCGCCAGCGTGTACATCACGGTGTCGAGGTCGGGGCAGATGTGCCAGCCCAGGTGCTCGAAGTCGTCGCCGGTGTTGACGGCTGCCACCAGCGCCTGCGGCTGCAGCACCTGCGCGAAGCCGTGCACCAGTTTCGCGCCGCCGACACCGCCGGCCAGGGCCAGGATCATGGCTTCACCTCCTGGCGCACCACCTCGCGCATGCCACGCCGGGGCCGCCGCTTCACCGGGCCGTGCGGGATGCCCAGGGTCACCAGGGCCTGCGGTTGCCAGTCGAGCGGAATGGCGAGCGCCCTGCGCGCGGTGTCGGGGCAGAACAGCGGGGCGCACATCCAGCAGGCGCCCAGGCCTGCGGCGCTGGCCGCGAGCAGCAGGTTCTGCACCGCCATCGCCGTGCTCTGCATGGCCATGGCCGCCTCGGCCGTTCGGCGCCGCTCGTCGGGGTAGGCATCCATGTCCGCCAGCGAGGAGGCGACCAGGATGACCACCGGCGCGCCGGTGATGCGCGCCGCCGAGCGCGCGACGTCCGCGTCGATCTCGGCGTGACCGTCGCCATCGGCGAGCCGGTCGCGTCGCAGGCGATCGCCCATCGCCGCGGCGAGCGTCGCCTTGGCGCCGTCATGGCGCAGCACGGCGAATCGCCAGGGCTGGCGGTTGTGGGCGGAGGGTGCCCGCGTGGCGCAGTGGAGCAGCTGCGCGAGCACGTCGTCATCGATGTCTTGCTCGGCGTAGCGCCGCACGGACTGCCGCGCCTCGATCAACTGCACGGCGCGTGCCAGCCCTGCGCGGTCCACGGCCGCCGTGTCGGGGTGTTCCAGCACGATGCTCATGGTCAGCGGAAGAGGTCGAGCGCGCGCGGGCGCACGAGGTCGCGCGCGCAGCCGGTGCCCGGGACGCCGGGCACGCCGCGCGCCAGCACCACTGGCCGGCCCTCGCGGGCCTGGCCCATGAGCAGGGATGCGGCCGCGGCCAATTCGTCCGCCAGGCCGACCTCGGTGACCTCCAGCGGCCGCCCGTGCCGGTCCGGTTGTCCGCGCAGGTCCTGCAGGGCCGGCAGGCCCGATACGCCGATCGCGACACCGACGGTTCCCTGCCGCCATGCACGGCCGTGGCTGTCGATGATCACGACGGCGGGGGTTGCGGCCGCGCGGGCCGAGAGTTGCTGCCGCAGCGCGGCACAGCTGGCATCCGGGTCCAGCGGCAGCAGCAGCGCCATGCCATCGCCATGCTGCTCGACGTTCGACTGATCGATGCCGGCATTCGCCATCACGAAGCCCAGGCGGTGTTCGACGATGATCACGCCCGGGCGGCAACGCAGCACCTCGTGCGACTCCCGCAGGATCAGCTCGACCAGGCGCGGGTCCTTGCCGGCCTTGGCGGCCAGCGCGTGGGCCTGCGCCGAGGGCGCAACGTCGCGCAAGTCGATCAGCCGTCCCTCGGCCTTGGAGACGATCTTCTGCGCCAGGACGAGCACGTCGCCGGACTGCAGGGTTTCGCTGCAGGCGGCCAGGCCGTCGAGGATGAGCGTGCAGAGGTCCGCGCCGGGCCCGATCTCGGGCAGGCCGGGCAGGGCACGCAGCCGCAGCTCGTCGCTTCTCATTCAGTCGCTCGACGCGCTTCGCGCCCGATGCCGCGCGGCCGGCGAAGCCGGGACCGTTCGAAAACACCGCGGAGCCGGCCTTGCCGGGCCGCTGGTGTTGCCGCCGGAGAGAGGGTTGGCGGACCACACGAAGTGGGGGAGCCCGGGGGAAAGCTCATTCCAGCACGATGTTCTTCGCGGTCGCGACGCGCTTCCAGGTGGCGTAGCTGTCGCGCACGCGCTTGGCCGCCTCCTCGGGCGTGACGTTCAGCGGCGTGGCGCCGTCGCCCCGCATCAGTTCCACCATCTCCTTGGAGTTGGCGATCTCGTTGACCTCGTGGTTGATGCGCTTCACCAGTGCGGGCGGCGTGCCGGCCGGCGCGAACAGCGCGGTCCACAGCTCGACCGAATAGCCGGGTGCCACGGTGGCCATGGGCGGCAGGTTGGGGAATGCGGGGCTCGGTTTCTCCGAGGTGATGGCGATTGGCCGCATCCGGCCGGCCTGGATCTGCGACGCGAAGGTCGTGTTCACCGCGATCATGGCATCGATGATGCCGCCGGCCGTGTCGGTCACCGCGAGCGAGGCGCCCTTGTATGGGATGTGCTTGATCTGGATCTTGGCGGCATCGTTCAGCAGTTCGGCCGCCAGGTGGGCGATGGTGCCGACCCCGCTCGTGCCATGCGTGAGCTGGTCGGGCTTCGCGCGGGCCGCCGCCACGAACTCGGCCGGCGTCTTGATGTCGGTCTTGGTCGAGACGGCGATCACCAGCGGCCCGACGCCCGGCATCGCGATCGGCACCAGGTCGGTCGTCACGTCGAAGGGCGCATTGCGGGTGGTGGCGGCCGTGCTCACCATGCTGACCGAGGTGAACAGCAGTGTCGAGCCGTCCTTCGGCCCCTTCGCCACGACGCTGCCGCCGATCATGCCGGAGCCGCCTGCCCGGTTCTCCACGATGACATTGGTCTGGAGCCGCGGACCGAGCTGGCTCGCGACCAGCCGGGCGATCACGTCGGTGCTCGCACCCGGCGCGAACGGAACGATGATCTTGATCAGCGGCGGCACCGGCGGCTGCTGCGCGTGGGCTGAAGGGGTGCAGGGAAGCATCATGGAGGTCGACACGAGGGCTGCGAACAATTTGCGCATGGAGCTACCGGAAAAGGAGTCAGGAATGGAGGAGCGCTGGCCGCGCCGACGCGGCCAGCCGTGAAAGACATAGCTTTTAATGCATTATGCATAATGCTCAGCAAGCGTCAATCCACGCGGAGGCTTGTGTTTGCCCCAGGGGGCTCGACCAGCAAACTTCTTCCGCTCCTCGCTGTTTGCCCGAAAGCACTCCTTGGCGCGCCGTCTTGCAGGGCTCGGGGACGCGCGGAGTATGCGGCGCGCCACGCAGGGCCCCAAGTGGATTCGACGTCTCGATGGCGGGCATTCGAGATGACGATCACCCGGCGCGGCGCACGGCGATATTCCGAATGTCGATGCCTCGGATGCGAGAAGCCGATTGGACGGCGAGTGGCGACGTACCTACGATTCGCCGCTTCACATCCCGGCGACGACCGGCGCGGCACAGGCGGATGCCGCCGCGCTTGCCGCAGAATCGCCATGAGTTCACAAGGAACTGCGTTGGAATCCCTCGGGCCCGTTTCCCGCTACTACTTTTCGCAGCGCCTGCGGCTCCACTACGTGGACTGGGGCAATGCGGGCGCTCCTGCGCTGCTTCTCGTGCACGGCGGCCGCGACCATTGCCGCAGCTGGGACTGGGTCGCCCAGGCCCTGCGGCACGACTTCCACGTCATCGCGGTCGATCTGCGCGGCTCGGGCGATTCGGCCTGGGCCACCGGTGGGAGCTACCCGGTCAGCGATTTCGTCTATGACATCGCGCAGCTGGCACGCCAGGAGAAGCTCGAGCGCTTCTCCCTGATGGCCCATTCGATGGGTGGTGTCGGCAGCCTCCTGTACGCAGGCGCCTATCCGGAGACGGTCGATCGGCTCGTGGTGGTGGAAGGCCTCCTCATGCCGCCGCAGGACATGAAACGGCGCGAGGCCATTGCGCCCCAGGCGCGCCTGACCGATTGGGTGAAGGAACTGCACACGCTGTCGGCGCGCGGCATCAGGCGCTACGCCGCGCTCGAAGATGCCATCGGGCGCATGCGCTCGGAAAATCCGAGGCTGAGCGAGCACCAGGCCCGGCACCTCACCGTCCATGGCATGAACCAGAACGAGGACGGGAGCTTCAGCTGGAAGTTCGACCCCTACATCGTCGCCTCGAAGGCCTTGCGCGAGGCGCTGCCCCTGCGCAGCGAAGACATCGCCGCACTGTGGTCCAACATCGCCTGCCCGACCTTGCTGATCCGCGGCGGCGAGTCCTTCGTCGGCGACCCGGAAACGGATGGATCGATCGCGCACTTTCGCGATGCGCGGTCGGTCACCATCCAGGGCGCCGGCCACTGGGTCTTCCACGACAAGCTGGAGGAATTTATCGGACACGTGCGGCCGTTCCTGGCGCGCTGAAGACGCGCGGCTTCCCGCGCGCAGAGCGTGGCAATGACTTCACGCACCTGGCCCTGCACTACCTGGCCGACCTGCGCGCGCTCCTGTCGCCGGCACGCGATGCGGCGCTTGACACGCCATGGCGTGATCGCATGGTCGCGCAAGGGTGGTTCGCGCCGGAGTACCGGGTCTGTTATCGGCTGCAGGACCACTGACCTGCGCGGGCTGCGGCCTCAGGCCGGCGTGCGGCAGGCTTGTGCCCAGCGCGCCGTGAGCGTTTCCACGAATGCGCACAGCACCGTGTCCGAGCTGCGTGACTGCTGATGCACGAAGGTCAGGGGCAGCGAGGCCCTGAAGCGCGGCAGCATGCAGTAGCGGCCATCCTCCACGCCGGCCAGGGCCTCGTCGTGGCGCATGAAGCCGATGCCGACTTCTCCCGCGACCAGCCCGCGCAGCAGCGCGGCGTTGTTCACCTCCACGGCGACCTTCACGTCGAGTCCCTCCGCCGTGAAGAGGCCCTCGATGAGCTCGTGGCTGGGCGTGCCGCGGCCGGTCACGATCCAGGGCATCGACGCGATCTGCGTCGCACGGGCTTTCTCGAGCCGATCGCGCCAGGCGCTGGGCCCGGTCAGCACGTAGTCCAGCGTGCCGAGGGGATAGCACTTGAGTTCGTCGTTGCGCACGGTGCCGACCACGACACCGGCATCGAGCTCGCCGCTCTTGATCGCCTGCCGGATCGTCCAGGTGTTGCCGGCCTCGATGGCGAGCTCGGTCAGCGTGAAGCGTTCGCGCACGGCCCGGGCGGCGGCCGAGAGCGGCTCCATGAGCTGCTCGTGGCTGATCGTGCCGATGGCCAGGCGGCCGGAGGGCAGGCCCGCAAGGTCGCGCGCGCGCTGGTCGAGCTCATGAGACGCCTGGACCACATTGCCGGCCCACTCTGCGATGCGCTCGCCGTGCGAGGTCACTTCGAGTCCGCGGGCGGTTCGCCGGAACAGGGGCACGCCGAAGTGTTCTTCGAGTGCACGGATGTGATGGCTGGCCGTGGGCTGGCTGATGTGCAGACGCTCCGAGGCGCGCGTGAGATGCTGCTCCTGCACCACGGCGATGAAGGTCTTCAGTTGGGTAAGGTCGTACATGGGCGCTGTTTGCACCAAGAGCAGTGAGGCGGCAAGAATAGCCAGGATCGCCGCCCCCCTGGGGCATCGACTTCCCTCAGTGGACGGCGACGGAGGACCTGAGTCTCTCGCGTTCGTCCGGCGAGAAGCTCCACTGCCGGTGCACCGCCGTCATGGCCCGGCGGCCTTGCTCCTGCGCCACAACAAGCGCAACGCCTTAATCAAGCGCCCAGCGCCCTCACCAAGACAAAGGTCGGCACAGGATGTCTCATGTGCGTCGCGCCTCGGCAGTCTCCTCCAGCCCGGTGATGCGGATGCCGGTCCCGCCGGGCACCTTGTAGCGCATGTTCATGGCGATCAACAGCGAGGTGAGCGCCTCGGTCGCCGCGGAGTTGGCGATCGCGCCGGCGTGCCAGGCGCGCAGGCCCATGTCGGCCGCCAGGCCGACGACGGTCTCGCGCGCCTCCGGGTCGTCGCCGCAGACCAGCACGTCGCAATCCGGCACATGGGCGAGGTCGCGCAGGTGGTGGGCCGAGACGTTCTGGAACGCCGAGACGACGCGCACCGCATCGCCCAGCAGCCGCTGCACGGCGGCGACGGCCGAGCCGCCTTCGGGCAGCTGGACGCGTGCCACCTTGGGCGGCACGAGCGGCACGGTGGCGTCGACCAGGATCTTGCCGGCGAGCTGCTCCCGAACTTCCTGGACCGTCTTCTGCTGGCCGGCGTGCGGCACGGTCATGATGACGATCTGCGCCGCCGCGGCTGCCTCGGGGTTGGCGTCGTGCGACAAGGCCGCGCCGGGCGCGAGCCCGGCCAGTTCGCTGCAGGCGCGTGCCGCCTTGTCGGCGTCGCGCGAACCGATGATGACGCGGTGGCCGGCGCGCGCCAGGCGCAGCGCGATGCCGCTGCCCTCGGCGCCGGTGCCTCCGAGTAGGGCGATGGTGTATTTCTGGCGATCCATTCGAATGTCTTTCAGGTGGCAAGGGCCGGCAGGCGCGCGCGCCGGCCGGCGGGCGTCAACAGCACGGGCGCGAGCGGCGCTGCAGCACGTGCCGCGCATTGCCGCTCCTGCGGAACGTCCTGGTAGAGGGTGGTGCGCTGGCGCGGCTCGCGGCCGGCCGCGCGGATCAGCGCTTCCATCTGCTGCGGCGGAAGCTCCTGGCCGTGCACGGTGCCGGCAGCGCGCGAGATGCTCTCGTTCATGAGCGTGCCGCCGAGGTCGTTGGCACCGGCGGCCAGGCAGGCACGCACGCCTTCGGGCCCCATCTTCACCCACGACACCTGGATGTTGGGCAGCACCGGATGCAGTGCCAAGCGTGCCACCGCGTGCATCAGCACGGCTTCCCGGAAGGTCGGGCCGCATCGGGACAGGCCCTGCCGGTGCATGGGGGCTTCCATGTGCACATACGGCAAGGGCACGAACTCGGTGAAGCCGCCGGTGCGCTCCTGCAGGCCGCGGATGCGCATCAGGTGGCGGGCCCAGTGCACCGGGCGCTCGACGTGGCCGAACATGATCGTGGCGGTGCTGCGCAGGCCGGCCCGGTGCGCCGCTTCCATCACCTGGAGCCATTCGTCCGTCGTCAGCTTGTCGGGACAGATCTGGTGGCGCACCTCGTCGTCCAGGATCTCGGCGGCCGTGCCCGGCAGGGTGCCGAGACCGGCCTGCTTCAGCCTTCGCAGATAGTCCTCCAGTCCGAGTCCTGCCGATTGCGCACCGTGCCGGATCTCCAGCGGCGAGAACGCGTGGATGTGCATGCGGGGCTCGGCTTCCTTGACCGTGCGGCACAGTGCCAGGTAGGTCTCGGCGCCGTAGTCCGGATGAATGCCGCCCTGCATGCAGACCTCGGTGGCGCCGCGTGCCCAGGCTTCGGCGACGCGGCGCGCGATCTCGCCCCCCTCCAGGTCGTAGGGCGTGCCGCGCTGGCTGTTGCGTCCCTGTCCCTTGGCGAAGGCGCAGAAGCGGCAACGGTGCTGGCAGACGTTGGTGTAGTTGATGTTGCGGTTGACGGCGAAGCGCACCACGTCCCCGACCGTCGCGCGGCGCATGTCGTCGGCCGCCTGGCAGACGGCCTCGAAGCCGGCGCCGCGGGCCGAGAAGAGCGTGACGATTTCCTGCTCGTCGAGTGGGGTGCCGTCGCGGGCCTTGTCGATGGCGCTCTGCAATCCGTGCCGCAGCGGCATTTGTGCATGTCGGGGCAGCACGGCCGGAGGCGCTGCGATCGTGCCGGGCGACCAGCCGTCGACGCGCAGGTAGCCGTCGGCATCGACATCGCGCCGCACGCGCGGCGCCAGTGCCTCGTGCAGCCAGCGCGATGCCTCCTGCGCATGGGCCGGGTAGATGGCGAGCCGCTCGACGAGTTCGCCGCCGGCGGCACGGGTCGCTTCTTCGAGCTTGCGGATCGCCGGCCAGGGTGCCTCCGGGTTCACGAAGTCCGGCGTGACCGGCGAGATGCCGCCCCAGTCGCTGATGCCCGCCTCCAGCAGGCGCGGGTGATGGCTGTCGCTGAGGTTGGGCGGCACCTGCACGTGCACCTCCGGAGGCAAAAGGAGGCGCGCCACTGCCGCTGTCCACAGCAGGTCGTCCAGCGTGGGCTCGGGCGACGCGGCCATCCGGGTGCTTTCCTTGGCCCGGAAGTTCTGCACGATGACTTCCTGGATGTGCCCGTGGCGTTCATGCGCGGACCGGATGGCCAGCAGCGATTCGATGCGCTCCAGGCGCGTCTCGCCGATGCCGATCAGGATGCCGGTCGTGAACGGAACGGCGAGCTCGCCCGCCGCCTCGATCATGGCCAGCCGCCGCTGCGGGTCCTTGTCCGGCGAGCCGAAGTGCGGGCCGCCGCGCTCGCACAGGCGCGGCGACACGCTTTCGAGCATCAGGCCCTGCGACACGCTGACGCGGCGCAGCCGCGCGATCTCTTCCGCCGTCATCACGCCCGCGTTCACATGCGGGTACAAGCGGGTCTCGGCCAGCACGAGTTCGCACATGGCCTCCAGGTAGTCGACGGTGCTCGCGTAGCCGAGGCGGGCCAGGTCCTCGCGGGCAGCGTCGTAGCGCAGCTCTGGCTTGTCGCCCAGCGTGAACAGCGCCTCGCGGCAGCCGGCGCGCTCGCCGGCCCGCGCGGTGGCCAGCACCTCGTCGGGGCTCATGTACGCCTGCTTCAGGCGCGACGGCGTGGTGGCGAAGGTGCAGTAGGCACAGGTGTCCCTGCACAGCCGGGTCAGCGGAATGAACACCTTGCGCGAATAGCTGATGCGCTCCCCGTGCCGGGCTTCGGCGGTCGCGCGGCCGCGTGCCAGCAACTCGCCATGCGCAGTCGACTCGAAGGCCTGAAGGAGCTCGGAGGCGGTCGCGGCCGGGATGTCGATGGGCAGCATGGTTCAGCGGCCGATGCGCAGGTTCCTGGCGATCTGCTCGAGGCGGCGCAACTTCTGGTCCAGCGTCATGCCCCAGTCCAGTTCGCCCTGGAAGGTTTCGGAGGGCACCACCAGCGTGTCGAAGCCTGCGTCGATGTAGGGCTGCAGTCCTTCGAGCGTGGGCTCGCCCCAGACGCGGGCCTGGTAGGTGTAGGGCGTCGTCAGGCTCATGTCCGATCGAAGCTTGCGTACCTGCTGCATCAGGCCGATCGCCTCTTCGGGCTTCACCATGGGGCCATACCAGCCATCGCCCACCTTGGCCGCGCGCTCGAGCGCCTTGGGTGCCGTGCCGCCGAACACGAGCGGGATGCGCACCGGCTCTTCGGTGACGCGCAGCGCCTTGAACGGGAAAGCCGGGCCGGCGTTCTCCACCCACTCGCCGTCGAAGAGCCGTGGCAGCACGCGCAGCGCCTCGTTGTAGCGCTTCATGCGGTCCTCGAAGGGGTATCCCAGGCTCTCGGATTCTTCCTTCCACCAACCGGCGCCCATGCCCAGGCTGAAGCGGCCGTTGCCGATCTGCTGCGCCGTGATGGCAGCGCGCGCCGTCGCGACCGGATGCCGCAGCGAGACCAGGTAGATGCCGGTGGTCACGTGCAGGCGGCGGGTTGCACCCAGGATGCCGCCGACCATGGTCCACATGTCGTACATCTTGCGTGCGATCGTGTGCACCGGCACGAACTTCTTGCCCTCGTCGTGCGGATGGACGGACTCGAATTCCTTCGGCTCCAGGATGTGTTCGCCGAGCCAGATGCCGTCGAAGCCGAGATCGTCGGCGTGGCGTGCGAGCGGAACGATGTCGGCGGGACGGAAGCCGTAGGTGGCGATACCAAATTTCATCAGAAGGCCTTTGCGGTTTGGCGTGGATTCGGGCGGCGGTTCGCGCGTCCCTTCACATAGGGCGGCAGCTTAGGAAAGGCTGCAGGTCCCGTCCAATGGCGATTTCGAATGAGCGCCATCGAAGGCCAGAATCAACTTGGCGCGCCGCGCGGGGGGCTCGCATACTGCCCGCCATGATCACCCAGCAACCTCCGGATACCGTGGAAGAATCCCTTGAACGCGCAGTCGTGCAGTACGTGTATGGCTTTCGCCGCGAGCACATCGACGCGGAGGGGCTGCGCTTCGCGAAGACCCTGCTGAAGGACCAGATCGCCGTCCAGGCCGGCGCCTCGCAGTTGCCCTGGTCGCGCGATGTGCGCCGCTGCCTGGCGAAGCCGAGGCCTGGGGAGGCGAGCGTGGTGGCCGACGCGCAGCGCATGGATGCCGGCGATGCCGCCTACCTCAACGCCGTGTATGGCGGTGGATTCGAATACGACGATGTCGCGGGCAACGGCCATCCCGGCTGCTGCGTGGTCCCGGTGGCGCTGGCGGTCGGCGAAGAACTGGGTGCCACGCTGGGCGAGGTGCTGGAGGCGATGGTGGCGGGCTACGAGGCCTATGTGCGCATCGGCCGCCTCGCCTCGCCCGACCTCGTCAACCGCGGCTGGCACCCGCATTCGGTGCTGGCGCACTTCGGTGCCGCCGCGGTGGCGGCCAAGCTGCATCGCTGCGCGCCCAACACGATCTTCAACGCGCTCGGCATCGCCCTCAGCCACGCCTGCGGAACCACGGAATACACATCCACCGGCGGGTCGATCAAGCGGGTGCATGCGGGCATCGCGGCGCGCAATGGCATCGCCTCGGCGGAGCTCGCGCGCGGCGGCATCACCGGCCCGCGCCAGTGGCTGACTGGAAAGAAGGGCTTCTACCGGACCTTCATCGGACGCGCTGTGGATGCCGAGGCCGCCGCCACCGCCTTCGGGCCCGATGCGCCGCTCCTGCTGAAACAGGCATGGTTCAAGGCCTACTGCGCGTGTGGCGCGCACCACCCGTACATCGACGCCATGGCGCAGATCCGGCCGCGCGCCGGCGAAGTGGAGGCGATCGACGCGAAGGTCCAGGCGATGACCCAGAACCTCGCCGCGCGCCCCGAGGTGGCCATGAATGGCCCCCGGACGATCGAGGAGCTGCAGTTCTCGCCGCAGCTGCAGATGGCGTTTTCGGCCCTGGGCCTGGGCAACGGATACGCCACGCACATGGACTTTCTCGCCGGGCGCTTGACGCTGTCGCCGGATGGCGAAGTCGTGCAGCTCGCGCGGCGCATCCAACTGCAGCACGCGCCCGAGCTCGACCAGCGCTTTCCCCGCAACTTCGTGGCCGACGTGACGGTGCGCTATCGGGACGGCAGCAGCGAGACCCTGTTCGTCGAGCACGCGCTCGGGATGCCGGGCAGGCCCTTCACGTCCGAACAGCACCAGGCCAAGCTGGAGGAACTGAGCTTCGGCCCGCTGGGCGAAGCGCGGGCGCGGCGTCTCTTCGCCTTGATCGACGAACTCGACCCGGCGCTTCCGGTGCACGAGCTGGCCGCGCTCATACGGCACTGACCTTCCCGCCAAAGGCGGGAATCGTGGGTGCTGCTGGACGCGAGACCGCGGCGCGAAGCGACCGGCGTGGCGAAATGGTTGGATTGAAGGCGGACATACAACATAATGCATGATGCATTACGACCGTCGGTCGATGCAGCCCTTTACCCACCTCACATCAGGAGACAGACATGTTGAAGAATGCATTTGCCCGGCTCTGCGCCGGCATGCTGATTGCCGTCGCCGGTGCAAGCCACGCCTTCCCCGACAAGGCCATCACCATCCAGGTGCCCTTCAGCCCGGGCACCACCACCGACGTGAACGCGCGCGAGTTCGCCCAGGTGCTCTCCGAGATCGTGAAGCAGCCCGTCGTCGTCGACAACAAGGTGGGCGCGGAGGGGCAGATCGGTGCGTCCTCGGTGCTCAACGCACCTCCCGACGGGCACATGGTCATGTTCACCAGCAACTCGCTGCCCGTGCTCGATCCATTGATGAAGAAGGGCCTGCCCTACAACCCCATCAAGGATTTCGCACCCATCTGTGCCTTCGCGAGCACCAGCAACGTGATGAACATCACCGCGTCGAGCCCCTACAAGACGGTGGGCGATTTCATCGCGGCCGCCAAGGCCCAGCCCGGCAAGTTCACCTTCGGCTATGCGAGCGCGGTCCAGCGCCTGGCGGGCGAGCTGTTCCAGCAGGCGGCCGGCATCAAGCTGACGGCGGTGCCCTACCGCTCGAGCCTGGTGGCGCTCACCGAAGTGGCCGGCGGGCAGGTGGACCTGATCTTCATCGACCACGTCTCCGCCATGTCCTCCTACCAGAACGGCCGCATCCGCCCGATCGCGGTGGCCGGCAAGCAGCGCTACAAGGCGATTCCGGATGTCCCGCCGGCCAGCGAGGCCGGCGTGCCTGGCTACGACATTCATCCGTGGTTCGGCTTCTACGCCTCCGCCAAGACGCCGCCGGGTGTGCTCGAGAAAATGCGGGATGCCTTCAAGCGCACGCTGCTGTCGCCCGCGACCGCGGCGAACATGGAGAAGCGCGACCTGCAGTTGCTGCCCTTGTGCGGCGATGAGATGGCCAGGCACCTGGCGGACGACGTGTCGCTGACGCGTCGCGTGCTGAACAAGGCGGGCATCGAGCCGCAATGACGTTGCGAGCACCCTTGCCCAAGCTCGCGGTGGCGGCCTGCGTGCAGGTGCTCGGGCCTTCTCTCGCGAGGGAGCCGTGGCGCAGCTAGGCAGCGCTGCCTTCGTCGACGATCGCGCGCCGAGCAAAAAAAATCCCCGGGGTCGCCGGGGCGTCTTCTTGCAGAAGGTCGAGTTCAGTTCGTCAACAGCTTCATGACGCTGGCGAAGTCCTCGACCTTGTCGAGGTTCAGCAGCTGCGTCACGGCCTGGTCCGTCTTTTCCGCCGACAGCACGCCTTCCGCGTTTCGCACGAACTTGGCGACCAGTTCCTCGGTGGTCATGGTGCTCTTCGGATCGGGCGACGGGCTGCCCTTCGGGTAGCGCGCCTCGCCGATGAAGGACTTGCCGCGGGCCCGCACTTCGATGCGCGCCGGGCGGCTGGCGGCGTTGCCGGACACCAGCTTCTCGTAGTCCGGATGCACGTCGAAGCTGACCTTCTCCATCAGCGCCAGCACCGACGGATCGAACACCACCTCGGGCGACTGCCACTTCTTGCCCGGCGGAATGCGATGGGCGCCGACGGACAGGCCGTGGGCCACGCTGAACTGCGCGTCGGTGACGTGGTCGATCTTGCGCAGCAGCCAGATCGGCTGCATGACGAAGGCCTCGACCCAGGCATTGATCGCCTCGATCTCGTTCGGACGGATGTCATTGGTCTCGACGATGTCGATCAGGCAGTCCAGCAGCGCGTGCAGGATCCGGCAGTGGGGGTACGGCTTGTACGACTGCTCCGGCGGGAAGTACCACTCGGTGCCCAGGTCCGGCAGGATCTTCTCGGGCGCCCAGCGGCTGCTCCCGATGAAGCGGCGGAAGCCGAACTCGCCGTCGTCCAGGATCTGCCGGTCGCCGCGATGGCCGAGCTCGGCCAGGTGCGCCGCAGCCATCGCGGCCTGGGCGAGCGGGCCCGCCGCCGTGTACTTGATGGTGGTGGCCGGGGCGTGCTGCGACCAGGTCCAGTGAGAGTTGACCGGCGAGATGCTGCCGGCCAGGCCGAGGCCGTTCGCCAGCGTCGCCTGCGAATGCCCCTTGAGACGGCCGATCGCCGCGGTGGCGCCAAAGACCGTGCAGGCATAGCCGAACACCGGCGGCGGCGACACCTTGCCGTCCTTGATGTCGCGCAGGTAGTCCATCGACTTGCCCAGCCGGTTCGACATCTCGTGCGAGAGCGCCACTGCGCAGAGCATCTCCTGGCCCGAAACCTTGCCGGCCTCGCCGACCGCGAGGGCGCCGGGAATGACGTAGGGACTGACATGCCCGGGGGGAAGGATGGAGTCGAAGTCCAGTGCGTTGATGAGCTCGCCATTGGCAAAGGCCGCTGCCACCGTCGAGACGCGCTCGGACGTGCCGAGGATGCTCGCCTGGTTGCCCGGCGTGCCGGCACCCATGAGGCGCGCGTACTCGACGCCGATGGTGCCCTTGGAGTGGCTCAAGCCACCCAGCGCGCAGCCGATCGAATCGATCAGCAGGCGCTTGCTTTCCTCCACGACGTTGGAGGGCAGTTGCTCGAAGCGCAGTTGCGCGGTGAACGCGGCGAGGGAATCGACAATCGTGGCCATGAAGGGGTCTCCTGAAGAAGTGGATCATGCATAATGCATGCGCTAAGGTCAACGCTTGTCCCAGGCATGGCCTGGGGATTGCCGCGGCATCGTTCCGCGGTCCTTCGATGCCTCAACCTTCGGAGAAATGCAGATGGACACCGAGCTTTCGGACCGCGTGGCGATCCGCGACGTGATGGGCCGCTACGCGCGCGCCGTCGACCGCGGTGATTTCGAGTTGCTGCGCAGCGTTTTTCATGCGGACGGGTATGACGACCACGGTCCCTACAAGGGCGGCGTGGACGGCTTCATCCATTGGCTGAAGGAGCGCTTCACCGACGATGCGCCGATGCAGCACTTCCTGGGCAACTCGCTGATCGAGTTCGCCGATGCGAACCTGGCGCTGGTGGAAACGTACTACGTCGCGTCGCGCCCGCCGAAGGGCGGCGAGGTCAAGTCGGGGCAGGAGGGCTTCTACGTGCTGTCGTGGGGCCGCTACGTGGACCGCTTCGAGCGCCGCGGCGCCGAGTGGCGCGTGGCGTATCGGCGCACCGTGGTCGATCTGAGGCTGCAGGCAGCGGTCAATGTGCTGCCAGGCACCGACTCGGCCAACTGGGGCCGACGCGATGAGGACGATGCATTGCACATCGCCCGACGGGAAATCTTCGGCAGATGAGCCGGGGTGACGAGGCTTCCCGCCCCGTCCATGTGCCCGTCAGAGATAGCGCGCGGTCAGGCCGCCGTCGACCACCAGCGTCTCTCCGGTCATGTAGCTCGACATGTCCGAGAGCAGGAACAGCACGACGCTGGCGATCTCGTCCGCATTCCCCACCCTGCGCAGGGCGGCGCGCTGCTTTACGGGTTCCTGGTAGCTGGGGTTGGTCTGCAGCGGCGTGTCGATGACACCGGGCGCCACCGCGTTGACGCGAACGCCGAAGGGACCCAGGTCGAGGGCCAGCGCACGCGTCATGTTGACCACGGCCGCCTTCGACGCGGCATAGCCGACGCGGCTCTCCTTGGCCATGAGGCCGGCGATCGACGCCATGGTGACCAGGGAGCCGCGCTTCGCCTCGGCCAGCTGCCGGGCGGCCGCGCGGCAGAAGTACAGCATGCCGTGCAGGTTGACGTCCATGACGCCGTGCCACTGCTCGTCCGTCATGTCGAGGATGTGGGCTGCCAGGCTGCGTCCGGCATTGGCCACCGCGTGCGTGATCAGGCCATGGTCCTGCCGGATCTGCGCCAGGCAGGCATCGACTGCCTTCGAGTCGCGGACGTCCACCAGGTAGCCGAAGCGCTGCGCCTCGGCGACGCTTGTGCCGAAGACTTCGCCGAGCGCCGCGTCGAGCCGCTGCCGGTCGAAGTCGAGCAGCAGCGGCGTGCCGCCTTCGAGGCGCAACTGGCGGCAGATGGCCAGGCCGATGCCGGATGCGGCGCCGGTCACGGGAACGAGTGCGGAAGCGAGGTTGAGTGATGCCATTGGGAACGGTCCGATCTGTAGAAGGTTGTGCGGATTATCACCGATAATGCATAATGCATTACATCACCAAATCGGGCAGATCACGCACGCCATGACCGCAGAATCCTCCACCCTTGAATCCACCGTCGCGCAGTTCGTGGTCGGGTTCGATGCATCGGGCATCGACGCCGGCGGCCTCGCGAGCGCCAAGAGCCTGATCAAGGACCAGTTGGCCATCCAGGTCGGCGCGTCGCAGTTGCCCTGGTCGCGCCAGGTTCGGGCGGCCCGCGAACTGCGCCCTGGCACCTCCACCTTGGTCGGCGAGCAGCAGAGGGTCGCCGCAGCCGATGCGGCGTATCTCAACGCCACCTACGGCCATGGCTTCGAATACGACGACTACGCAGGCAACGCCCACCCCGGCTGCTGCGTGGTGCCGGTCGCGCTGGCCGTCGGCGAGTCGGTCGGCGCCACGCTGGAACAGATGGTGGTGGCGATGGTCGCCGGCTACGAAACCTACGTCCGCATCGGCCGGCTCGGCTCGCCCGACCTGCTGAACGCCGGCTGGCAGCCGCATGCGGTGCTGGCGAACTTCGGCGCCGCCGCGGTCGCGGCCAAGCTGCACGGGCTGGACGAGGAGCGCACGCTGCATGCGCTGTCCATCGCGCTCAGCCATGCCAGCGGCACGACGGAATACGCATCCACGGGCGGCTCGATCAAGCGGGCCCACGCCGGCGTGGCCGCGCGCAACGGCATCGAGTCGGTCGACTTGGCGCGCGCCGGCATCACGGGGCCTCGGCGCTTTCTCACCGGAGACCGGGGCCTGTACCGCACTTTCATCCGCAAGGTGGTCGGGGACGAGGCGCGCGCCGACTTCCTGCCGGGCGAGCCGCTGCAGATCAGCCAGCTTTCGTTCAAGGCCTACTGCTGCTGCGCCGCCAACCATGCCTACATCGAGGCCCTGGCCGGCGTGCGTTCGCGCGCCCCGGAGATCGACACGATCGAGGCGCGGATCCAGACCATGTCGGATGCCATCGTCGGCACGCGCAACGCCCACATCTACGCGCCGCGCAACATCGAGGAGCTGCAGTATTCCCTGCCGGCCCAGATGGCACTGTCGGTCCTCGGCAAGGGCAACGGCTACCAGACGCACCGCGACGTGCTGGAAGACCGGCTGCGGCTCAGCCCGGACTCGGACGTGCTGGCCATGGCGCGCCGGATCAAGCTGAGCGGCTCGACCGAACTGGACCAGAAGTACCCGCGCAAGTTCGTGGCGGACGTGACGGTGCGCTACAAGGACGGGAGCAGCCAGGACATCTTCGTCGACCGGGTGACGGGGCGGCCCGACAAGCCGTTCACGCCGCAGGAGCACCAGGCCAAGCTGGACGAGCTCACGCATGCCGTCGTCGGCGCCGAGCGCGCGGGGCGGATGTTCGACCTGGTCGATCGCCTGCCCGCATCGACACCGGTGGGTGAACTCACCGCGCTGCTGCGCAGCCAGCCCGGTCCGAAGAAGGAAACTTGAAGATGTCCTCCCAGACAGCAACCGGCGGTGCGGCGTCCGCCGCTTCCCCGGCCGTGATCCGCGCCGCCGGATTCCGCCGCTTCGGCGGACCCGAGGCGATGGAAGTGATCGAACTGCCCTGTCCCGTCGCAGGCAGCGGCGAGGTGGTGGTGAAGGTCTCCGCGGCAACGGTCAACCCGACCGACATCCTGATGCTCGAAGGGCTCCAGGCTGCGCGGATGCAAGGCCTGGTGCCGCCCTACGTGGCCGGCATGGAGTTCTCGGGAACAGTGCATGAAGTGGGCCCCGGCGTCACCGGCCTGCAGGTGGGCCAGGCCGTGATGGGACTGGTGAATCCGCGCCGCCCGGGCGGCGGGGCGCAGGCCGAATACGTCTGCGTGCCCGCGGCCTCGGTGGTGCCCGCACCCGACAACGAGGGCGCGGCCGCGGCCGCGACGGTGCCGATGAACGGGTTGACGGCCTGGATGTGTCTCCAGGCGCTCGGACTGCCGGCCGGCGGCGTGCTGCTGGTCACCGGCGGCGCCGGCGCGGTCGGAAGCTACGTGATCCAGCTGGCCAGGCACGCCGGGCTGCACGTGATCGCCGATGCCAAGGATGCAGACCGTGCGCGGGTCCAGGCGTCGGGCGCGGACCAGGTCGTTCCCCGCGGGCCGGGCATGGCGGAAGCCGTGCGAGCCGCTTTCCCCGGCGGTGTCGACGGCTTGGTGGATGCGGCCCTGCTCGGCGATGCAGCGGCGGCGCTGGTGCGCGAGGGCGGCGCCGTGGCGCTGCTGCGCACGGGCCAGGCTTTCGCGGACACGCGGGTGCGCGTCACCAACATCGGCGTGATGCAGCAGGCCACCAACACCGAAGCCCTGGCCTGGGTGGCGGACAGGGTGCGGGACGGAACCCTCCAGCCGCAGGTCGCTGCGCGCGTGCCCATGGCGCACGCACGGGAGGCCTACGCGCAGGTGCGGCAGGGCGGGCTGCGGGGCAGGGTCGTGCTCACGTTCAACGGCGACGGCGCCTGACCGGCCCCGATCGCCTCCACAGACCATGCGCGGAAACGGACGCGCTGACACGAAAGGATTGAGATGGATCTCGGATTGAAGGACAAGGTGGCCATCGTCACCGGATCGGCGCGGGGCCTCGGAGCCGCGACCGCGCGGCGGCTTGCCCAGGAGGGCGCCAAGGTGGTGATCACCGACATCATGGCCGAGCGCGCGACGGAGACGGTTGCCGCGCTGCGCGCCGAGGGCCTCGCCGCGCACTGCGTGGTCGGCGACATCACGAAGGCGGCCGACGTGCAGCGGCTGGTGGACGAGACCATCGCCACCTTCGGCAGCGTCCACATCCTGGTGAACAACGCCGGATCGCCGCGCGACAAATACCTCGTGAAGATGAGCGAGGAGGACTGGAGCTTCGTCATGGACGTGATGCTCAAGGGCGCCTTCCTTGCCGCCAAGGCGGTCATGCCGCGCATGATCGAACAGGGCTGGGGCCGCG
This sequence comes from Variovorax defluvii, assembly GCF_039541515.1. NCBI lineage: Bacteria > Pseudomonadati > Pseudomonadota > Betaproteobacteria > Burkholderiales > Comamonadaceae > Variovorax > Variovorax defluvii. The sequence continues at coordinate 5,624 of NZ_BAABGJ010000079.1, read as the reverse complement.
TGATCAACATCAGCTCGCGCGCGCATTTTGGCAACCCCACGCAGGCCAACTACTCGGCGGCGAAGGCCGGCCTGATCGGCATGGCCAAGGCCTTGTCGATGGAGGAGGGCAAGTACGGCATCACCGTCAACTGCGTCGCACCGGGTTTCATGGAAACCGAGATGATCCAGGCCCTGCCGACCTACGAGGTCATCAAGGAGCGCGCGCTGGCCATGCAGCCCGTCAAGCGGCCGGGGCGGCCCGACGACGTCGCGGACGCCGTGGCCTTTCTCGCGAGCGAGCGGGCCAGCTTCATCAGCGGCGAGGTCCTGCACGTGACCGGCGGCCGGTACGGCTGAGGAGGGAAACGAATGAGCGTTCTGGAAGGCATCAAGGTCCTGGACCTGGGCCGCTACATTGCCGGGCCCTTCTGCGCGGCCCTGCTGGGCGACTACGGCGCCGAGGTGATCCGCGTCGACCGCGTCGGCGGCAGCGAGGACCGGCTGATCCTGCCCGTGTCCGAGGAAGGGGAGGGGGCGCAGTTCCTCCAGGTGAATCGCAACAAGCGGTCCATCACGCTGGAGATCGACAAGCCCGAAGGCCAGGAGATCCTGCACGAGCTGGTCCGCCGCAGCGACGTGGTCATCGCCAACATGCCGCCGCGCGTGCTGGAGAAGATGGGGCTCGACTACGAGAGTCTGCGCCGCATCCGCCCCGATATCGTGCTCACCGCGTCTTCGGCCTTCGGCACGGCACCGGCGGTGCGCGACCGCGTGGCCTTCGACGGCGTGGGCCAGGCCATCAGCGGGGCGGTGCACCTGGCAGGACTGCCGGACCATCCGATGAAGGCCATGGTGCCGGTGGTCGATTTCGCGACTGCGCTCTCGTGCGCGCTCGGCACGGTGATGGCGCTCTACGAACGCAAGGCCAGCGGCCGAGGGCAGGAGGTCGGTGCTTCGCTCCTGCAGACGGCGCTCAACTTTTCCAGTGCCAGCCTGATCGAGGAAGCCGTGCTCCAGGTGGATCGCAAGGCGACGCTCAATCGCGCGGCGCAGTACGCGCCCTCGGACATCTTCCGCGCCAGGGACGGCTGGTTCATCACGCAGGTGATCGGGCCGGCCATGTTCAAGCGCTGGGCCCGCATGATCGGCAAGCCGGAGCTGGTCGACGATCCGCGCTTCCGGGACGACCTGCAGCGCGGGCAGCACGGCGAGGAACTGAGCGGCCTGATGAGCGAATGGTGCGCCCCGCTGACTCGCGCCGAGGCGCTCGCCAGGCTCGAGGAAGCACGCATTCCGGCGGGCGCTGTCAACTCTCCGCGGGAAGTGCTGCAGGATCCGGCCATCCTTGCCGCGGACCCCTTCAAAGCGATGGACTATCCCGGCGTGAAGCGCCCGGTGCCGATCGTCAAGCCGCCGATCTTCCTGTCGCGCACGCCGGCCAGCATACGGCGCCGCCCGCCCCGGGCGGGCGAGCACACCGACGAGGTGCTGGCCGAGCTCGGATGCTCGCCCGAGCGCATCGCGCAGCTGAGGGAGCAGGGCGTTGTCTAGGATCGATCCGCTGCTGCTGGCGCAGCTGCGCGGCTGGGAAGGGCGCTGCGAGACGCTGCACGACGCCATCACGGCCGCGCCGGCAAACGGTTTGTCGGCCACGCTGGACCGGGCGGACGGCGCGCCCGCGCCCGGCGATGAACTTCCGCCCTTGTGGCATTGGCTGTACTTCCTGCCGCAGGCCCCGCAGCATGCGCTGGGCGAAGATGGTCATCCGCGCCGTGGCGGCTTCCTGCCGCCGGTGCCGCTGCCGCGCCGCATGTGGGCAGGTGGACGCCTTCAGTGGATGCAGCCGATGCGGATCGGCGACGAGGTGCGCAAGACCTCGCAGATCCTCTCGGTGACGCACAAGGCCGGCCGCAGCGGCGACCTGGTGTTCACGACGGTGCGGCACGATTTCACCGCCGGGGAGGCAGGCGAAGGTATGCCGGTGAACCTGCGCGAGGAACAGGACATCGTGTACCGCGCCATGCCGCGGCCCGGCGATCCGTCGCTGCCGGCGCAGAAGGCGCCCGGCGATGCAGCATGGAGCCGGGAGATCGTGCCCGATCCGGTGCTGCTCTTCCGCTATTCGGCATTGACCTTCAACGGGCACCGGATCCACTACGACCGGCGCTACGCGGTCGAGCAGGAGTCCTACCCGGCGCTGGTCGTGCATGGCCCGCTGATCGCGACCTTGCTCGCGGACCTGGTCCGCCGCGAGTGTCCACGGCAGCGCTTTGCGGCCTTTAGCTTCAGGGCCGTGCGACCGCTGTTCGACCTGCATCCGTTTCACGTCTGCGGCAGGCCGGCCGCGGACGGAAAGAGTGCGCAACTGTGGGCCAAGGACCATGAAGGGCTGCTGGCCATGCAGGCCGAAGTGAAATTCCAGTAGGAACAGGACATGAGCACTCTCATCGGATCTGCGCGCAGCTTCCTCTTCGTTCCCGGCTCGCGCCCCGAGCGCTTCGAGAAGGCGCTGTCCGCCGGGGCCGACTGCGTGATCCTCGATCTGGAGGATGCCGTCGCACCGGAGCAGAAGGGCGCGGCGCGCGACCACCTTGCGCAGCGATTGCCCGGCTTCGGCCGCGATCAGCTCGCCCGCATCCTGGTGCGCATCAATGCCGCGGACACGCCGTGGCACGAGGACGACCTGCGCCTGCTCGGGGAATGGACGCCGCGCGGCCTGGCCGGTGCGATGGTGCCCAAGTCCTCGGCTGCATCGGTCCTGAATGCGGCGGCGGCGGCGCTGGGCGTCGGCGCGGCGCTCGTGCCCCTGGTCGAATCCCTCGAAGGACTTGACGCGCTGGACCTGATCACGCGCGCGCCCCAGGTGGCGCGCCTCGCGTTCGGGCACCTCGATTTCCAGCTCGATCTCGACATGCGCTGTACCCCCGACGAGCCGGAGCTGGTGCCAGCAAGATTCGCGCTGGTGGCCGCGTCGCGCCGTGCGCAGCTGCCGGCGCCGGTCGATGGTGTGACGACGGACACCGGCAGCCGCGAACGCCTGCTGAAGGACGCACAGCGTGCGCGCGCGCTGGGATTTCGCGGCAAGTTGTGTATCCATCCGGCGCAGGTGCAGGGCGTCAACGAAGCCTTTTCCCCGTCGGCGAGCGAGCTCGACTGGGCGCGCCGTGTCCTCGCCGGCGCCGGATCGAGCGGGGGCCAGGCCTTCAGCATGGACGGCCGCATGGTGGATCTGCCGGTCATCCGTCTCGCGCGAACCATGCTTGGGCAGGCCGGGGCAGCACGCTGACCGGACGCGCCCGGCGGCGCCGGCGCCTGCCGGCCTCCCTGCCGTTCAGTGCCCGAACTTGTCGGTGTCGGGCTTGCGGCGGTTCTTGAAGGCGTCTGCCAGCTCCTTCGCCTCCTCGGAGGCGTAGTAGTGCGGCAGCATGAAGTCGTGCGTGAGACGAGCGAGGCCGCCGACACCCTGGTGGCGCGCGCCGAAGGCCGCCTTGATGCCCGCAAGCGCGACAGAACCGCGTTCGCTGATCTCCAGCGCCATCTCCATGGTCGCGCGTTCGAGGTCGGCGTCCGGCACGACCTTGTTGATCAGGCCCATTTCGAGTGCCTCGCGCGCCGTGATCTTCGGGTTGCGGAACCAGATCTCCTTGGCCTTCTTCTTGCCGACCAGGTCTTCCAGGTACCAGGTGCCGTAGCCCGCGTCGAAGCTGCCCACCATGGGGCCGACCTGGCGGAAGATGGCGCTTTCCTTCGCGATCGTGAGGTCGCACACGACGTGAAGCACGTGGCCGCCGCCGACGGCGAAGCCGTTGACCGAAGCGATCACTGGCTTCTGCAGGCGCTCGATGGCGTCGTACATCTCCAGGGTGCGCGGCGCAGCGGGATAAAGGCGCGTGTCCGACGGCTCGTGATGCCCGCCGATGCAGAAGTACTTGTCGCCGGCACCCGTGAGCACCAGCACGCGGGTCCGCGTCTCGCGGCGGACGTCCTCGATGCAGTCGCGCACCTCTTCGCAGGTGGTGGCGGTGAACATGTTGCCGTCGTGCGGACGATTGAGGGTGAGTATTCCGACCGGGCCTTCCTCGCGGTAGAGGATGGTCTCGAACTTGCGTTGGCTGGACATCGCTTGGCTCCTGTGGCTGGTGGTTCTTGGCGAAGAATGTAGAATGCATAATGTAGCACCAGCAGAGAGAGCCGTCGAATGGCAACCGGTCCCGTCCCCGCCGACGCCGCGGTCACCCGCGAGGAACTTCATTTCCGCCGGATCGACATGCGCGGCTTCCGCCGCGGCGACGGCCTGTTCGAGGTCGAAGGACGCCTCACGGACCAGAAGACCCACGATTTCGAACACCCCGCGCCGGGGCGCAGGGTACCCGCGGGTGAATTCGTCCACGACATGGGCGTGAGGCTGGTATTCGATGCGGACATGGTGGTTCGAGACGTGCAGACCTTCACGAACCGTTTTCCCTACCCGGCCTGCCCGGGAGGGGCGCACGCGCTGCAATCCATCAACGGTCTTCGGATGGCCGACGGCTGGAGCCGCGAGGTCCGAGCGCGCTTGCGTGGCGCCGCCGCCTGTACGCACCTGATGGAGATCCTGATGCCGATGGCGACCGCGGCCTTCCAGGCCCTCGGGCCGCTGCGGATGACGCAGCCGGAGCGGTGCGACGCCCAGGGACGGCCGCTGCAGATCGACAGCTGCTACGCCTACGCTGCCGATGGCGAGATCGTCCTGCAGCGCTGGCCCCGCTTTCACAAGGCGCCAGGCGCCTGAGCCCCGGCAGGCGGCTGCTGCAGCGACCCATGTCACCCCCGCGGCAAGGCAGTTGTCCCAGCGCCACACCGAAGGGTTAACCCTAAATAATGCATTATCGGTATCCGCAAATAATGCATAATGCAGTTTGCATACTGCATATGATGCCCGGACATTCCGCATGCCCGCGGCGCTTCCTTTCAACATAAGCAGACATGGGGCCTTCCCCGGACCTTCGGGTTCGCCGGAAGTGTCAACAAAGGAGTGAGATCGATGAAGAGATCCTTGGTCGCGATGGCCGCCGCTGCAGTGGCCACCGCAGCATCAGCGCAATCCTCCGTCACCTTGTTCGGCGTGGTCGACGTCGCCGTCAGCCGTTACAGCGTCAAGAGCGAGTGGTACAACAACACTGCCAATCCCTTTCTGCTGCCGCCGGTGGGGCAGCCGGACAGCGTCAAGAGAAGCCAGACCGCCTTGTCCCAGGGCAACCTGGCCCCGAGCCGCGTGGGCTTCCGCGGCACCGAAGACCTCGGCGGCGGCCTTGCCGCCAGCTTCTGGCTCGAAGCTCCGATCACGCCGGACGACGGCGCGCGTGGCGTGCAGACTTTTGCACGCCGGTCCACCGTGAGCCTGTCCTCGAACTCGCTCGGTGAGCTTCGGCTCGGACGCGACTACACCCCTTCGTTCTGGAACGACACCGTGTTCGATCCGCTGGGTGGCGTGGGCACCGGCATCAGTTTGATCAACTCGGTCTTCCAGAACCTGGCCAACGTGCGCGGCGCGGCCACGACCGCCAACCCCGGCACCATCAGCCTGGGCGGCTCCGACTCCTACGTTCGTACCAGCAACACCATCGGCTACTTCCTGCCGCCCAACCTCGGCGGCATCTACGG
>NZ_BAABGJ010000078.1:0-3360 GCF_039541515.1 Variovorax defluvii | reverse complement strand
TGTTCTGCCGCAGCGCGCCGCTTTGCTGGTGGGCGGACTGCGCTTCCACGCTCCAGCCGCGTGGCCAGCCGGTGGTGGCGTCGGTGGACTCGTCGTCCTGTGCGGCCTGCTGAGGGCTGTCGTCGAGCACGCGGTCCACGTAGGCCTGCGTGGGCTCAGCGGTTTGCATGGGCTGTGTGGGTTGCGCCCAGGCAGCCGCTCCGGCCAGGGCGGCGCCCGCCCAGCACACTCCCAGGGCGTGACGCGCGAGCCGTCGCTTCATGGAGACGTGAATCGTTGTTCGATGGCCAGCGAGCCCTTGCGGCCCCACTCCAGCTTGCCGCTGACGCTGAGCGGGTAGCGGATGGCCACCGCAGTTTCCGGGTCGCCGGGCCGGGTCGCCTGCAGCGCGATGTCGCGTGTCTCGCCCGGCATGATCGGCATGGTGGATGCCTGCACTTCGAGCGCGGTGCCGTCCGCGTCCTTGGCGTTCAGAAGGCCCGCGAGCCGTCCGTGCGCATTGCCGCTGTTGCGGACCCGCAGGACCGGCGTGGGCTTGCCATCCACCTTCTTCACCGCCGTGCCGTCCAGCTCCAGCAACGGTGCCGCCTCGCCCACCGCCACGTAGACGATCACCGCGATGCGCGCGCCCAGCGCGATGGGCATGCCGGGCGCGGATGTCGCCTGCTGGCCCTCGATCATGATGGCGAAGCGGCACTCCACCGGCGGTGTCTCGGGCGGCGGCGTGACCTCCAATCGGTAGCGGTAAGGGCGCCCGGCCGAGATGCTCAGCTCGTGCCGCTCGATCGCCACCCAGGGGCGGCAACTGCCCGGCAGCAGCTCGTCGCTGAAGTCCACCGAGCCGTCGGGGCGCAGGGTCCAGTCGGCGGTCTTGATCTTGTAGGCGCCGGCACGCGCGTCGCGGTGCGTGAGCTCGATCACCTCGCGCACGCGCTCGCCGGGCTTGGCGGACAGCTCCAGGCGCGGCGGCGACACCGCCAATGCGAACTGGGCCTGGGCCGGAAGAGCGGCCGCCGTCCACGCGGCGACCAGGGCGGCGAGGCGAATGGCAGCGCCGTGGCGGCGCAGGAAGTCGGCAAGACGCGTCACGGCATGACCTCGATCTCGAAGAAGAATTGCAGGGATTGCGCACGCTCCAGCGTCCGGCCGTCCGCGACCAGGTCGAGCACGATGCTTTCCTGCAGGAAGGCATCGCGCACCACGCCCTCGAAAACGAGGGTGCGGCTGCCGCCGCGCAACGTACCGGGCAGCAGCCGGCCCTGGGTGCGCCAGCTGGCGCTCATCTGCAAGCCCTCGGTCGGGGCCAGCCCCATGAAGAGGCGTGCAGGCCGGTTGAGCCAGGGCGAGAGGTTGAGCCTGAGGGCCACGGTCACCCGGCCTTCGACGGTGTGGTCGCCGGCCCGGCCCGGTGCCAGCTGGCGCCAGCGCATCGGCGTGCTGGGCTGGCTCAGGAAGGTGCCGGTGTCGTCGACGCGGAAGGTGGCTGCGCCGGCGGGGGCGGCAGTGGCCAGTCCGAGCAGCGTGGCGACCAGCATCCGGGAAAGGCGGCGCGTTCTCATGGCGCGGTGAGGGTGAAGGTGGCGCGCCCGGTGAACGTGCCGGCCGGAACGACCTGGGTGTTGAGGTAGCGGAATGCCAGACAGCTTTCGAACCAGGTGTTGCGCGTGACGGAAAGCAGGGTCTGGGCACCGCTGCTGAAAGCGCCGCTTGGGATGGTCGGCGTGGCGTCGCCATTGCCGGAGGAGGTCCAGGCGATGCTGCTGAACGGCAGGGTGTTGCCGCCGGCATTGGTCAGATTGGCTGGCGTGCTCACGCTCAGCGTGGCGGCCGCGCCGGAGTTGCCCGGCACGCGGTAGAAGCCGCCCACGTACACCTGGCCCGTCGTGGCCGGCGTGTTGCAGAAGGCGAAGCCGTCCCAGGCGCTGGCCGTGACGGTGCTGTTGGTGGTCATGGCCTGGGCGGCGCCCGAGCCGAGCTGCGCGCTCGGCACCGTGACCGAGGCGTTGTTGACCGTGGTGTTGTTGCCCGGCGTGCCGCCGTTGTTGAAGTTGCCGCCCGTCATCGTGCCCACGCCCACTTGCAGGAACAGCGATTTGGTGCCGGCGTTGATGCCGACGGTGTAGCCGTGGGCCGCGGGCAGGCCGGCAATCCCCAGGGCCAAGGTCAGACCGAGAGCGCGCTGCCGGATGCAGCCGAACAAGCTGAGCGCGCGCTTCATGATTCTTGTCCGGACTGCGTGCGGGGTCGCGTTGCAGTAGCCGTGCTTCGGCGGCTCAGCCAGCGGATCGGAACGTCAGGGCGCGGTAGCGGTGTAGATCACGCGCCCACCGTTGGCCGAGCCGCCGTAGGTGCCGGACGGCAGCGTTGCGCCATTCAGGTATGAGAAGGTCCATTTGCCTTCCCGGCGCACCAGGCCGCCGGTGGCTGCGAGCGTGGTGGCCGTGCCGTTGCCGCTGCTGGCGCTGAAAAGCGGGTGCGCAATGCCCGAAAAGTTGTCGAAGCCGGGGGTGGTACTGCCAAGGGGGGCGGACGCCACGGCGATCTGACTCCACGGTACGGTGATGGCGCCGCCATCGCTGATGGGGCCGGTGACCGCGTTGTTGAGCGTGACCGTGCCGCTGTTGCCGAGCACGCGAATCGTGACCGCGCCGTTCGTCTGGTCGCCGTTCGTGCCCGAGACCGTTGTCCCGGTGCCGACGCTGCCGGCCGGTACGTCGAACGCGATGTTGTCGACCGCCGCATTGCCGGTAAAGCCAGGTCCTCCGGTACCCACCTGCAAGAACAGCACCTTGGGAACGGTGATGGTGAAGTCGAGCTTGGCGCTGGTCGACAGGCCGCCGCTGCCGGTGGTGCTGGTGAAACTCGACTCGGCCAGCGCTGCCAGCGGGGCGAGTGCGGCCAGCGCGGCGACCAGAAGAAGTCTTGTCATATTGCTCCGATCTACAGGTGGTTGAGGTGCCGGCAATGTAGGTGGAGGACTACTTTTGGTGGTGCTACTTAAGTATTCATAAATGGACGCGTTCGGCCTTCCGTTAAAAACGGCACGGCGCGGCTATGTCATTGGTCACATGTTGGCCCGGCGCATGTGCCAACCCCCCGCGATGGCCTGCCATCCGCACTTGCGGCGTGGCCTCGCCGGTCGGGCCGGGGAGCGATCAGCGTTCTTTCTGCACCGGGAAGTCCACGCTGACGGTGTCGCGCACGCGCACCTCGGTGCGCTGCGAGGCGGCGCCGGCGCTGCTCCATGGCAGGGGCAGGTGGTCCTGGATCAGTTCGAGCTCGTGCGGCCCGGCGGCCACCTGCGCGAAGCTGTAGAAGCCTTGCGCGTCGGTGCGCGCGACATAGCGGCGGTCCAGCACC
>NZ_BAABGJ010000077.1:552-50626 GCF_039541515.1 Variovorax defluvii | reverse complement strand
GAGGGACGCGCACAGCGGGGTCGCCTTTCTTTGGTTACTTTCTTTGGCGAGACAAAGAAAGTGACTCGCCCGCCGGGGCGAATTCCCGGCTCCTGCGCCACACAACCAGCAAGGCCAAAAACAAAGGCCCAAGAGGAAAATTCCCGGCTCCTGCGCCAAACAACCAGCAAGGCAAAAACAAGGGCACAAGAAGCGAACTCCCGGCTCCTTCGCCACCCAACCAACAAGGCAAAAACAAAGACCCGCGTGGGCTGTCCGTCCGCTGCCGTCACTCAGCCGGAGCTGTCCGTCGCCCATGGCTTCCCAGCCGAGACCAGGTGGCGGCGCGCTCCTACGCAAGAGATGCGGGCGCCGGCCATCCTCGGTGTTCATCAACCCCTCGATGGAGATTCACGATGCCCACCACAGCCAAACGCGCCGAGCCCGATGCCTGCAGCCTGCTCGATGCGGACCACCGCAAGGTCAAGAAAATGTTCAAGGAATACGACGAGCTCACCGGCTCCCGTGCCGCCAGCGCCGCCGAAAAGCGGCGTGAGCTGGCCCAGGAGATCTGTATGGAGCTGACGGTCCATGCGCAGATCGAGGAAGAGATCTTCTATCCCGCGCTGCGCGAGGCCATCAAGGAAACCGACCTGCTCGACGAGGCCGAGGTGGAGCATGCCAGTGCCAAGGACCTGATCGCGCAGATCCAGGAGGCAAAGGAAGTCGACGACATGTTCGACGCCAAGGTCAAGGTGCTCGGCGAGTACATCGACCACCATGTCAAGGAAGAGCGCAACGAGATCTTCGTGAAGGCCCGCGCGGCGCGCGGCCTCGACCTGGTCGCCATGCGCGACCAGCTCGAAGCGCGCAAGGAAGCGCTGATGGAAGAAATGACGGCGGCGGCCTGACCGTCGCCCACGCGGCAGGTTCTCGTCGAGGGACCTGTCGCGAGTACCCTTGCGTGCCCGAAGGCCCTGACGCCTTCCAATGCAGTGGCGTCAGGCCTCTTCGTCTTCGTCTCGAAGGCGGTCTTCGCTCTCGTCCGTGCCGGCGAGCGCGTCGGCCCCTCCCAGGTCCCGCACCGTGTCGTCGCCGCTGCCCGGCGGCAGGATGCCTACCCGATCGGGCAGGATGTCGCCGTCCTCTTGAGGCGGCGCTGGATCGGCAGAGGCGCGTTCGCCGGTGCCGGCGGCATCGGTGCTGCTGCGGTGCTCGACGGGCCACGCGCCCTCGGCGGCTTCGTCGGGAAGGACAGAGCGGTTGCGGTCGGTCTGCACGTCGCTGCCGCTGTCGCTGCTGTCGCTCGGGCCGAGGGCATCGATGTTGGCGCCGTCATGCTCCGCCGGTGCCTGTTCTCCGCCCAGGATGCTGCTGGTCGCCATGGGTGTACTCCTTGTGTCGAATGGCATGGCCCGACTCTGGACAGGGCCACGGCCGCGTCGTGTGAGAGGGCACTGACGCGTGGTGTCGGCCGGCCACAGCTTCTGGGCCTGACGCGCCCTGACGCGCGGCGAGTACCTCGCCACGCGCGATGGAAGCCCGGGCGCTTCAGGTGGTGTAGTCGCCGCTGGCTTCGGGCTGGAACAGGATTGCCTCCAGCCGCGCGCAGCCTTCTTCGCCGCCAGGCAACTGCCAGCGCGCGAGCGCGCCCACGCGCAGGCCGATCAGTGCCAGGCCGACCGGCGAAAGCACCGAGATGAAGCCCGCGGCCGGCTCGGCATCGGCGGGATAGCACAGCGTGAGGGTGTGTGCCTGGCCCGTGTGCGCATCGACGATCCGCACTTGCGAATACATGGTCACCACGTTGGGCGCGACCGCGCGTGCGGCCACGATGTCTGTCGCATCGAGAAGCGCCTCCAGCGCCGGCGGTGCGGCCCGGTCCTGAAGCCGGCTCAGGCGCTGATGGTCGAGTTCGGTGAGCGTCCGCTCGCCGAGGAGGATGTTGTTGGCTGCTGCTTGCATGACGCACTCCAGTCGAATGCGACCGGCGCGCTCTGTGCTGGCGGCGGTCGCGGATGCGCGGGCTGTGGGGGCCCGGCGATCGATGGTTTGCGCTTAAAGGGGGAGGGAGGGTGATCGCCGGGCGGGGGAATGTGCGGCCGGCTGGCGCAATTGACCCGGCATGGCCTTCGCGGTGCGAAGCACCGTCGCGCGCAGACCGGCCGCGAAGGCGGCAGGGACGGCGAGGCGGGGCAGGGTCAGGCAGGACATGAAGGAGGGATTGTAGGCCGCGATGCAGCCCTGCTCGGCATGTGCATCCATATCCCTACGCCACGGTGCGCGATCGGACGCGGGGAAAGCGACCCGATCGCCGGGTTCACTGGATGGACGGAAAGCGACACAGGGTTCACCGGCGCGACCGGGCCGGTGGAGCCGGCGATTGCGCTGCGCTGACCAGCGCCCGGATGGCCCAGCGCCGGACGCGGCGCGCCTCGGCGTCGTCGAGGCGCAGCACGTCCTTGAGGACGACCCTCGCCTCGGGGCCGAGCACCAGGGCGAGCGCATGCTTGAGCTTGCGCAGTGCGGCCGGCGCGAAGCGCTCCGAGGCGGGCTCCAGCGCGGCCTCGATCAGCGGGGTGCGGCGGTTCTGGCGTGCCGGCAGCGCCTCGTCGGCCTCGCCGCGCGCGCTGCGCTCCAGCGATCGGGCGAGCATCAGGCGCAGCGGCGCCTCGTGAGCCGCGATCATCGCGTGCAGCGCGTCGTCCACGTGTTCGAGCCGGGCTACCGCGTCCTGCGCAGGCGCACCGCGCAGGGCTTCGTGCGGCGCCGGCGTTTCGATGTCGATCGAGGCCTCCAGGTACAGCGCGTCCACGTTCGGGAAATAGCGGTAGGCGGTGGCGCGGGAGACCAGCGCGGCCTCGGCCACTTCTTCCAGCGCCGGCCGGCTGCCCTGCTGCATCAGCCGCGCCGCCGCATCCAGCAGGGCCTGGCGGGTGCGCTGCTTCTGCAGGGGGCGGCCCGACGGCGGCGGCTGCCCTGTCATGCAGGAGCGCCCTGGGGCAACTGCTGGAGGATCGCCGCCATGTCGACCCAGACGTTCTCGCGCCGGATGTCGCCGCCGTCGGTGAACTCGATCACGTGCAGCAGGCGGAAAGCCAGCGGCCGGCCGCCGCCCTCCAGGCCGAAGGGGCGGCCGGGCGCCCTGCCGCGCCACATCGCGTCGTCGACCATGAAGTTGTCGCCGTACAGGCGCCGAAGGGAGGTGACCTGGCCATCGGAGAGGTCGCCGAACAGGGCCTCGTAAAAGGGCCGGGCGCCTTCGCGGCCCCGGCTCGGGCCGGTGGGCCAGCCCACCACGTCGTGCTCGACCTCGGGGCTGAGCGTGGCCAGCACGCCGGCCACGTCGTCCCGGGCTTCGAAGCCGAAATGCTCGTCGAGCTTGCGGTCCATTTCGCGGGGGCTGAGTGCCATGGCGGTCTCCTGGAGGGTTGGGGGGTCTCATGATAATGAGACAAAAATCTCATGACAAGATTTTTGTCTCCGAAGAGCCGCTTGGCGCCTCAGGGCGTGGTGTCGCGTTCGCGCCGCCAGGTTGCCGGCGGTTTGCCGACCATCCGCTTGAAGGCCCGGGCGAAGGCGGCCTCGGATTCGTAGCCGACGTCGAGCGCGATCGCCGCGACCGTGGAGCGGGTTTCCAGCAGCATGCGTGCGGCGGCCTGCATGCGCCACTGCGCCAGGTACTGCATCGGCGGCACACCGATCATCTGCACGAAGCGCTCGTGCAGCGCCGAGCGCGAGAGGCCGATGCGGCGGCCGAGCTCGTCGAGGTTCCAGTCCTGCGCCGGCGCCTCGTGCATCAGGGCCAGCGCGCGGCCGACGAAGCGGTCGCGCAGCCCGGCCAGCCAGCCCGCGCTCTGGGCCGGCAGGCCATCTGCATAGCGGCGCACGGCGTCGACGAACATCATCTCGCTCATGCGCGCGAGCATGGCGTCCGCGCCCGGCCGCCGGGCGTGCGACTCGGCGGCGGCCTGCTCGGTGAAGCGTGCGATCCACGCGCCATGCTCGCCGGCGCGCAGATGCAGCATCCGGGGGAGGGCGGCGATCAGGGGGTTGAAGGGTTGGCGGTCGTAGCCGAGAAAGCCGCACACGATGGTCGCTTCGGACTCGGGCGCCGCATCTTCCACCAACTGCAGGCTGGCCCCGTCGTAAGCGATGTGCAGCGGGAGCGACTGGCTGCGCACGCTGTCGTACCAGCGCACGTCGACGCTGCCGCGCAGCCCGGGCGCGCTGGACACCACGTGCGGGTCGCCGTGCGGGAACATCACGACGTCGCCGGCGGCCATCTGCACGGGCGCGTGGCCCACGACGCCGGCCCAGCAGGTGCCCTGCACGACGGCGTGGTACTCCATCACGTGCTCGGTGCCCGGCATCAGCAGCGGTGCGATGTCCCGGGCGGCCGGCGCCTCGGCCGCCCAGTCGCTGCTTCCGCTGACGTAGAAGAACACGGCACCGCGCAGGCGCACGCTGCGCAGCACGTCGGACAAGGTGTCCAGGCTCATCGCAGCGGGCCGATGCGAATGGCGGACGCGCAGTCAAGTGCCGCGGACGCCGGGTCAGGCGCAGCCGCGGTCCGGCCGGAAGAATGGAGGCACTCTTTCCTCATCCCACACCCCTGGAGCATCAGATGCAATCTTTGACCTACCTTACGCTGGACAAAGATGTCCGGCAAGTCCGGCAGCCCGAGGTCGACGCCTTCGCGGCGCAGATCAGCGGCGGCGTGATCGGCATGGCCGATGCGGCCTACGAAGAGGCGCGCAAGGTCTGGAACGGCATGGTCGATCGCCGGCCTGCCCTGATCGCGCGCTGCCTGACCGAAGCCGACGTGCAGGCGTCGCTGCGCTTCGCCAAGGCGCATCGCATGCTGACCAGCGTGCGCGGCGGCGGCCACCACATCGCGGGCAACGCGGTGGCGGAGGGCGGGCTGATGATCGACATGTCGGGCATGCGCACGGTGCGCGTCGATCCGGACAAGCGCGTCGCCTACGTGGGCCCCGGGGCCCTGCTGAGCGACCTGGACCGCGAGACCCAGGCCCACGGCCTGGCCGTGCCGCTGGGCATCAATTCCACCACCGGCGTGGCCGGGCTCACGCTGGGCGGCGGCTTCGGCTGGCTGACGCGGCGGCATGGCATGTCCATCGACAACCTGCGCAGCGTCACCGTCGTCACGCCCGACGGGGAGGTGCGCATCGCCTCGGCCGACTCGGAACCGGAGCTCTTCTGGGCCCTGCGCGGGGGCGGCGGCAACTTCGGCGTCGTCACCTCCTTCGAGTTCCAGTTGCACCCGGTCGGGCCCGAGGTCTACGCGGGGCTGGTGGTCTATCCCTTCGCGCAGGCCCGCCAGGTGCTGCGTGCCTGGCGCGACTTCTGCGAGAGCGCGAGCGATGAACTCACCGTCTGGACCGTGATGCGCAAGGCGCCGCCGCTGCCCTTCCTGCCGGAGTCGGTGCATGGCAGAGAGGTCGTGATCCTGCCGATGGTCTGGTGCGGCGACCTGGCCGCCGGCGAGAAGGCGGTCGCGCCCGTGCTGAAGTTCGGCGATCCGATCGGCAGCCATCTGGGCCCGACGCCCTATGCCGGCTTCCAGACCGCCTTCGACCCGCTGTTGGCGCCCGGCGCCCGCAACTACTGGAAGACCAACAACTTCAGCGGCCTGAGCGACGCGGCCATCGACATGCTGATCGACAACGCAGGCCGCCTGCCGGGCCCGGAGTGCGAGATCTTCGTCGCGCAGATGGGCGGCGCGATGGGGCGGGTGAAGCCGGATGCCACTGCCTTCGTGGGCCGGGATGCGCGCTTCATCATGAACGTGCACGGCCGCTGGACCGACGCCGGCGAGGACGACAAGGTGCGCAACTGGGCGCGCGGGGTGTTCCAGCAGGCCGCGCCGCACGCCACCGCCAGCGGCTACGTCAACTTCCTCACCGAGGACGAGGCCGGGCGCGTGGCCGACAGCTATGGGCCCAACTATGCGCGGCTGCAGGCGACCAAGCGGCGCTACGACCCGGACAACATGCTGCGCATGAATCTCAACATCGCGCCGGCTTGAGCGAGAGGCTGAGCCGCCGGGCGGCGCCCGGCGGTCGTATTCATTGCTTGTGTAGGCGTCGCCTGTCGAACGGAGACGTCGGCGTCGTGACGATCCTGCACGAGCGGATGCATCAGATCGATCGTCTGCGAGACGATTTCGGACTTTGAGGGTGCACACGGTGGTGAAGTGGAGAGCGACGCAGCCGTGGCGCGGCGCTCTTGCCGGTCTGCCGGCCGTCAGGCAGGCACGGCGGCACGGCCGGCGCGCGTGCGCGCGATGATGGTCTTCATGATCTGCGCCGTGCCGTCGCCGATCTGGAAGCCGAGGACGTCGCGCAGCCGCTGCTCCATCGGTCCGCGGTCGTAGCCGCCGTGGCCGAACATGAGCAGGCACTGGTGCACCGTGTCGTAGGCGAGCTTCGGCGCCCACCATTTGCACATGGCCGCCTCGGCGCTGTGCGGCGCGCCCTTGTCCTTCAGCCACAGCGCCTGCAGGCACAGCAGCCGCGCGGCCTCGACCTGCGTGTCGAAATCGGCCAGCGGGTGCGACACGCCCTGGAAGGCCGACAGCGGCTTGCCGAAGGCCTCGCGCTGCGCGACGTAGTCCCAGGTCTCCTCGAGGGCGACGCGCGCCACGGCGAGCACCTGCAGCCCGATCAGCGCGCGGCTGAAGTCGAAGCCCCGCATCACCTGCACGAAGCCCTTGTTTTCGTCGCCGAGGCGGTGGTCGAGGGGGATGCGCACGTTCTCGAAGAAGATCGAGCCGCGGCCGATCGCACGCTGGCCATGGCAGTCGAAGCGGCGGGTCGTCACCCCCGCCGCATCCATCGGCACCAGGAGCGCGGTGACGCCGTGCGCCGCCGACTCGGCCGTGCCGGTGCGGCCGAAGACCACGCAAATGTCGGCCTGGTCGGCGGCCGAGATCGAGGTCTTCTCACCGTTGATCAGGTAGTGGTCGCCCCGGCGCTCCACCTTCAGGCGGAGGTTGCCGGCATCCGAGCCGCCGCGCGGCTCGGTCAGCGCGATCGCGCACAGCGCCTGGCCGGACACCAGCTTCTCGAGCCACGGCTTGACGACCTCGGGCCGGCCATGTTCCGACAGGATCTGCGAGTTCAGCGAGGCCAGCAGGTTGATGTAGCTGATGGACAGGTCGGCGCGGGCGATCTCCTCGTGGACCACGCCGGCCGCGAGGCACCCGAGGCCCTGGCCGCCGAAGGCTTGCGGCAACTCCGGTGCGATGAAGCCCATGGCGCCCATCTCGCGCATCAGCGCACGGTCGAGCACGCGGGTCTTGTCGCGCTCTTGGAAGCCGGGGGCGATGCGGTCGATGGCGAAGCGGCGGGCGTGGTCGCCCAGCGCGACCAGATCTTCGTCGAGGTAGGGGTTCATCTCTTGTCTCCGGGCACGGCCGCGCCATGGCGCACGCCGGGTTTGTTCACGGCTTCACAGCCGGGGACCGTGGCGGCGATGGGTCTACTTGGCGAACTTGCGGAAATCGGGCTTGCGCTTGTCCCTCAGCGCGTTGACGCCCTCGCGCGATTCGTCGGTGTCGTAGTACAGCTTGAGCGCGTACATGCCCATGCCGGCGATGCCGCTCTGGTGCGCCGTGTCCATGTTGAAGCTGCGCTTGGCGATCGCAATCGCGGTCGGGCTGCGCTCGCAGATCGTCTCGGCCCACTCCTGCACCGTGGCGTCGAGCTGCTCGTGAGGCACGCAGATGTTGGCCAGGCCCATGGCGACCGCTTCCTGGCCCGAGTAGCGCTTGTTGAGGTACCAGATCTCGCGCGCCTTCTTCTCGCCCACCACGCGGGCGAGGAAGGCGGTGCCGTAGCCCGGATCGACCGAGCCCATCTTCGGGCCGACCTGGCCGAAGACCGCTTTTTCCGAGCAGATGGTCAGGTCGCAGATCGTGCACAGCACGTTGCCGCCGCCGATGGCGTAGCCCTGCACGCGGGCGATCACCGGCTTGGGCACGTCGCGGATCGCGGTGTGCAGCTCTTCCATCGGCAGGCCGATGGTGCCGCGGCCGTCGTAGTTGCCGTCGTGTGCCGACTGGTCGCCGCCGGTGCAGAAGGCCTTCTCGCCGGCACCGGCCAGCACGATGCAGCCGACGTTGCGGTCGTAGCCGGCCTTGTTCAGCGCCTTGATGAGCTCGTCGCAGGTCGTGCCGCGAAACGCGTTCATCTTGTCCGGGCGATTGATCGTGATCCAGGCCACGCCGTTGCGGATGTCGTAGAGGATGTCTTGGAAGTCCATGGGCACTCTCCAGGGGCTCGGGTCGTGGCATGCATGCCGTCACGGCCGACTAAGTCAATATGTTGGCGCAAATTTAGTGACCGCCGGTGGGGCATGCAAGCGCGACCCGGCGTCTCGGCGTCATGGAAAACCCTAGGGACTCGTTGGACAATCCAAGACTGGAGTCTGGAACAGGCTGTTCTTCAGGCCTTTTTCAATGCGCCAATATGTTGCGCAAAGCGGGCTCACGCGACGACCATCTGCTCGAGATGCTCGAGCCATGCAGCGCCTGGATGGCCAAGAGGCGGGTGCCCGGCGAGATGCCGGGCTGTGACAGGCCAGGGAGGGTGCGGTGGCGTTCGCGGACGCCCGTGCTTCAGAGGTCGGCAGCCATCGTCGTGGGGCCGCCGAAACGCCGGGTCATCTCGGCTTCGAGGAGAGCCACCATGCCTGGCGCGTCGACATGCGCTTCTTCATCCGCGTTCCGCCAATGGGCCGTCCACAGGCAGAGGTCCTGGTCCGAAAGGCTCTCGGGCCTGCGCGGGTCCCCCTGAGGCTGTGGTCGGGTCGAGCGGAATATCTTCAGCATGTGGTCACCTGGGGCCTGAATTTAGAGCGGCGCGGCCCATCGGGCCGTAGGACAGGCGCCATGCATTCGCCGCAGGGCTGAGCAGTACTGCACGTTTTGGCGGCGAGCGCTGTGGACGAGACCTCCTCACCATGCTCCAAGACGGCACCGGGTGACGTGCCGCGAAGCCGACGCCCCTTGCCTGCGATGACAGGAGCTCCGTGCCGGCCGGGTGTTGAGCGCCTGAGCGCCAAAAGAAAAGGGGCCAGGACAACGTCCTGGCCCCTTGATCAATTTGGCTCCTCGACCTGGGCTCGAACCAGGGACCTACGGATTAACAGTCCGGCGCTCTACCGACTGAGCTATCGAGGAACAAGCCTCAGATTATAGCGTGGTTTTTCGGCCCTTCCGGAGGCAGCGACTCGCCGCGCGCGAAAAGTGCGAATTTTCTCAACGTGCTTTCGCGGCGTCGGTGGCCATCGCAGCCATCAGGCGTGCGGCGGCGGCCTCCGGATCGGGTTCGTTCACCAGAGCGCGCACGACCGCCACGGAGCCGACCCCGGTGGCCAGCACGTCCGGCAGCCGCTGCGCATCGACGCCGCCGATGCCGACCTGCGGGTAGCCGCGCATGAGCTGTGCGTAAGCGCCCAGGCGGGCCACGCCCTGCGGTGCGGTGGGCATCTTTTTCAGCGTGGTCGGAAAGACGGCGCCCATGGCGATGTAGCTCGGGCTCACCGCATCGGCGCGCACCATCTCCGCATAGCCATGGGTACTGACGCCGAGGCGGATGCCCGAGGCGCGGATCGCCTGCAACGCCTGCGGCGTCAGCGCGTCCAGGTCTTCCTGGCCGAGATGCAGGCCATAGGCCTTGGCCTCGATGGCGACGCGCCAGTGGTCGTTGATGAAAAGCAGCGCCCCGGTGCCGCGCACCGCATCCACCGCGGCGTTCACTTCGCGCTGGATGGCGTCGGCATCGGTGGACTTGAAGCGCAACTGCACCGTCGGCACGCCCGCGCGCGCCATGCGGCCGACCCAGGCCGCATCGGGCAGCACGGCGTAGAGGCCGAGCTTCTCGGGACAGGGCGGGAAGGCGTCCTGGCGTGCGCCCGGCGGAAACGGGCGCATGCCGAAATCGGCCGGATGCGCGGGCCAGGCCCCGGCATCGAAGCGGCCGGTGCGTTGCGTTTGCGCCTGCCACGCGTTGGCGAGGCATTCGGCATCGACGTCGATGAAGCCCAATGCCGCGCAGGCCGTCTTGGCGCCACGGTACACCGGGTCGTCGGCGGTGAAGGGGCCCGGGCTGTCCCCCGTCTCGCCGAAGCGCGCGGCGTGCGCGGCGAGGATGGCGCGGGCGATGTCGTTCTGGTCGTCCATGGCGTTCGTGCTCGGTTGGCTCATCGGCTCACTGGCTCACTGGCTGTTGGCGTGGTGCCAGAAGGGCGTGCCCAGCACCGGCGTGCTGGGCTGGGCGGCGTCCTGCGCGGCCATCGCGCCGGCCAGGCGTGCGCTGCGGCCGGCCTGCACTGCGTCGGCGAAGGCGCCGGCCATCGCGACCGGGTCCTGGGCCAGGGCCACGGCGGTATTGAGCAGCACGCCGTCGTAGCCCCACTCCATGACCTGGCAGGCATGCGAGGGCAGGCCCAGGCCGGCATCGACGAGCATGGGCACGTCGAGGCGCTCGCGCAGCACCTGCATCGCATAGGGGTTGACCGGCCCGCGGCCGGTGCCGATGGGCGCGGCCCAAGGCATGACGGCCTGGCAGCCCACGTCGACCAGGCGCTGGCACAGCACCAGGTCTTCGGTGCAGTAGGGCAGCACGTGGAAGCCGTCGCGCACGAGCTGCGAGGCGGCATCCACCAGGTTGAGCGTGTCGGGCTGCAAGGTGTAGTCGTCGCCGATCAGCTCCAGCTTGATCCAGGGCGTGTCGAAGAGCTCGCGTGCCATCTGCGCGGTGGCGATGGCCTCCTGCACGCTGTGGCAGCCGGCGGTGTTGGGCAGCACGGGCACACCGAGGCGGCGCAGCAGCTCCCAGAAGCCGTTGTCGCCGCCGTTGCCGGGCGTCGCCGTCTGGCGGCGCAGCGAGGCGGTGAGCATGGCGGGGCGGGCGCGCCGCACCGCGGCTTCCAGCACGTCGGGCGAGGGGTAGCGTGCGGTGCCCAGCAGCAGGCGGCTCTCAAAGGTCTGGCCGTAGAGCACCAGGGGATCGTTGGCGTTCGTCATGGTGGGTCGTCTCCGGTTGTCTTTCAACCACCCGTCACCGGGCGGATGACTTCGATGCGGTCGTCGGGCTTCAGCAGGTGCGTGGCGTGGTTGGAGCGCGGCACGAACTGGCGATTGACCGCGGCGGCATAGGGGGGCGCCGCCTCGATGAGGGCGATGGCATCGGCCAGCGTGGCGCCCTCGGGCAGGGTCTTGGGGCTGTCGTTGATCAGGACGTTCATGGATGGAGGTCTCCCATGCCGGGCGCCAGCGAGAAGCGCGGGGCCAAGTCGGAGCGGCCTTCGCGCAGCAACTCCAGCGCGACGTCGAGCATGGCCGGCGCGATCATGAAGCCGTGGCGGTACAGGCCGTTGATCTGGAGCACGCCGGGCCGCGGCTGGCGGAAGGCAGGCAGGTTGTCGGGCAGGGTGGGGCGGCAGTGGGCCGCGATCTCGAGGATGCGCGCCTCGGCAAAGCCGCTGTGCACGGCGTAGGCGGCGCTCAGCAGCTCCAGCGTGGAGCGCACGCTGGCCGGCGACATGTCCTCGGACTCGATCTCGGTGGCCCCGATCACGAACACCTGGCCCGGCTTGGGGGCGATGTAGAGGGGGTAGCGCGGATGCACGAGGCGGGTGGGTCGCGTGAGGGCCACCTCGGGCGCATGCACGCGGATCACCTCGCCGCGCACGCCGCGCAGCGCGTTCCATTGCGGGCGGGCGCCGAGGCCGCGGCAGTCGATCACGCGCTGGTCCGGTGCGGGCGAAGAAAAGTCGTCGAGGCTGCGCGGCGTGTTCCAGCGCAGCGCGACGTTCGGGAGGCCTTCCAGCGTGGCGCGCAGGGCCGCGAGCAGCGCGCGGTTGTCCAACTGGCCTTCGTCCGGCAGCAGCAGGCCCTGTGCGAAGCGCGTGCCCAGCGAAGGTTCGAGGGCCGCGATGCCGGCGGCATCCAGCGTCTTCATGGCGGGCAGCTCGGGCACCTGCTCGCCGGTGCGCGCGAGCACGCGGGCCAGCCGCGCGGCCTCGGCCGCATCCTGGCGATGCCACAGCACCAGCGTGCCTTCGCGCTGGAAGAACACGGGGCCGGCCAGCTCCGCGAGCAGGGCGGGCCAGCGGTCGAGTGCGTGGTGGCCCATGCGCACCACCGAGGGCGGGGCGACGGCCGACTCGGCCAGCGGCGCCAGCATGGCGGCCGCCACGCGTGCGGCCGCGCCATCGGCCTCCGGGCCGCCGGCATCGAAGAGTTCGACGCGGCAGCCGCTTCGGGCGAGCGACACCGCCAGCAGCCGGCCCATGAGGCCGGCGCCGAGAATGGCGGCCGAGCGGAAAGGCATCTCTGGCGCGCTCATCGTCGGGCCCTCCGGCAGGGGGCGGTGCGGCGTGGCCGATAATTTTCCGCATGACCCTCGCATCTTTCCGTTACGCCCGCGTGCTCTCGATCGCCGGTTCCGACAGCGGCGGCGGCGCCGGCATCCAGGCCGATCTCAAGACCTTCCAGGCGCTCGGCTGCTACGGCATGACGGCCATCACCGCGCTGACGGCGCAGAACACCCTGGGCGTGTCCGGCATCCACGGCGTGCCGCCGGATTTCCTGAAGGCGCAGATCCGCGCGGTGGTGGAGGACATCGGCGTCGACGCGGTCAAGCTGGGCATGCTGCATGCGCCCGAGGTGGTGGAGGTGGTGGCCTGGGCCATCGACCACTACCGGCTGCCGAACGTGGTGCTCGACCCGGTGATGGTCGCGACCAGCGGCGACCGCCTGATCGCGAAGGAGACGGTGCAGGTGCTGGTGCGCGAGCTGTTTCCGCGCGCCGTCGTCGTCACGCCCAACCTCGACGAGGCGGCCTTGCTGATCGGCCGCCCGATCGATGGGGTCGATGCGTTGGACGATGCGGCCAGCGAGCTGCTCGCGCTGGGCGCACGCGCCGTGCTGCTCAAGGGCGGCCACTTGCCGGGCGATGACGTGGTGGACCTGCTGGCCGAGGCCGATGGCGAGCGCCTGCGGCTGTCCTCCCGGCGCATCGCGAGCCGCAACCTGCACGGCACGGGCTGCACCTTGTCCTCGGCCATCGCCTCGCACCTGGCGCTGGGCTACGCCTTGCCCGAGGCGGTGGAGCGCGCGCGCGGCTATGTCGTGGCCGCGATGGCGGCCGGTGCGGACGTGCAGGTGGGTGCGGGCCATGGTCCCCTCAACCACGGCTTTGCGCCAGTGCCGATGGTCCGCCTGCCGCGGACTGGCGCGTGAACCAGGCCAGCACGAATGTGAAGGCCAGCGTGGGCAGGGCCGAGCCAAGCTGAGGCGCCCACCTCGCACAGCCGTGGTAGACGGCGATGCCGGCGATCCAGATCAGCGCCGCGCCCAGGCCCACCCGGCGCGTGCCGGTCGAGGCCGGTGCCTCGCCGGTGCCCAGTCGCCCGAGGATCACGCCGTAGAGCGGCACGAAGACCGAGCTCAGCAGCAGCAGGAAGGGCTCCAGCGTGTGCATGGGCAGCACCAGCGCGAAGGCGATGCACAACACCGCGAGCGCGAGGCCCCAGCGCCTGACGCTCCAGCGCGGCTTCAGGCTGTGCGACGAGACGGCGCCGGAGTACACGTCGCCGTAGGCGTTGTCCAGTTCGTCGATGAGGATGAGGCCCAGTGCCACCAGACCGCCCTGCGCCAGCAGCAGGGCCGTGACCAGGTTGCTGCCGGGCTCGGCCGCGCTGGCGACCATCACGCCCAGCCCATAGCACCAGATGTTGGCGAGTGCGTAGCCCAGCCAGGTGCCGCTGAAGGCGCCGCCCAGCCCGCCGGTGCTGCGCTTGCCATGGCGCGCGTAATCGGCGACCAGGGGCAGCCAGGAGACGGGCATGGCGATCACCAGGTCGAGTGCGCTGAACAGGCCCATGCTGCCGTTGCCGGGGCGCGACCAGAAGGCGTCCAGGCCCTTGGCCTGCAACTGCCCGGCAAACTGCCAGGTGAGCCACAGCAGCGAGAGCACCACCAGCGGCAGGCCGAAACGGCTGACGAAGCGCCGCACCAGCTTGACCATGGAGCCGGCCAGCAGCGCCAGCAGCACCGCGCCCCACAGCAGGGTGGTGAAAAAGCCGCCCATGGGCCCGTCCAGCGACCAGCCGAAGGCCTGCTTGCCGATGGCCTGCGTGCCCTCGCGCATGATCACCAGCTCGAAGGTGGTCCAGCCGATCAGCTGCACGATGTTGAGGATGACCGGCAGGCGCGCGAAGGCGCTGCCGTAGGTGGCATGCATGAGGCCTGCACTGGCCAGGCCGCTCTCGCAGCCCAGGCGCGCGGTCCAGGCCAGAAGGCCGGCGCCGACGCAGGAGCCCAGCACGATCGCGATGACCGCGTCGCGGGTGCCCACCGCGGGCACCAGGTAGGCGCCGATCTGCATCACCAGCAGCCCGACGCCGAGGCTGAACCACAGCGACAGGTGGTCATGCCAATGGAAGACGCGGCTGCCCGCGGCGAGCGGCGTCAGCGCCTCGTTGTTGTCAGTCGTGGTTGCCATCCATTTGCTCCAATGCAAAGTGTTTGGCAGGTGGGCGAGGCCACGGCATCAGGACCGCCACGCGAGAAGAGAAAAAGACGTGGCGGCCGCCGGACCAGCTTCCCTGCGCGAGGATTACCTCAGTCAGGTTCAAAGGGACTCTCTCAGCCGGCCTGCCACACGAGATGTGTCGCGGGTCGGCACCCCTAGCGGTTTGCTTCAGTCGGTCTGGCGAAGCAGGTCGGATTGTAGGCTCTGCTGCGCCCGGCCCGGAAAGGGGGCCCCGCGACGATGCGCGGCGCCCAGGCCTCAGAAGTTGTCCAGCACCGCCCCCGAGCTCGCACTCGACGCATTGAAGGCGAACTTCGCCTGCACCCCCCGCGTATAGCGCGGTGCCGGCGCCTTCCACCCCGCACGGCGCTTCTCGATCTCGGCCTCGGGCACGTTGAGCTCCAGCTTGAGTTGGTGCGCGTCGATGGTGATCGAGTCGCCCTCGTTGACGAAGGCGATGGTGCCGCCGGCCGCCGCTTCCGGCGCCACGTGGCCGACCACCATACCCCAGGTGCCGCCGGAGAAGCGGCCGTCGGTGATCAGGCCCACGCTTTCGCCCAGGCCGGCACCGATCAGCGCGCCGGTGGGGGCCAGCATCTCGGGCATGCCGGGGCCGCCCTTGGGGCCGAGGTAGCGCAGCACCATCACGTCGCCGGCCTTGATCCTGCCGTCGAGGATGGCCTGCAGGGCCGACTGCTCGTCGTCGAAGACACGCGCCGGGCCGGTGATGACGGGGTTCTTCAGGCCGGTGATCTTCGCCACCGCGCCCTCGGGCGACAGGTTGCCCTTGAGAATGGCCAGGTGGCCTTCGGCATACATCGGGTTGCTGATCGGGCGGATCACGTCCTGGTCGGCGCGCGGCTGGTCCGGCACGTCTTTCAGCACCTCGGCGACGGTCTGGCCGGTGATGGTGATGCAATCGCCGTGCAGCAAGCCCGCGTTGAGCAGCACTTTCATCACCTGCGGGATGCCGCCTGCCTTGTGCAGGTCGACCGCGAGGTACTTGCCGCTGGGCTTGAGGTCGCAGATCACCGGCACCTTCTTGCGCATGCGCTCGAAGTCGTCGATGGTCCACTCCACCCCGGCCGCGTGGGCGATGGCCAGGAAGTGCAGCACCGCATTCGTCGAGCCGCCGGTGGCCATGATCACCGCCACCGCGTTCTCGATCGCCTTCCTGGTGACGATGTCGCGCGGCTTCAGGTCTTTCTTGATCGCCTCGATCAGCACCTTGGCCGATTCCCTGGCCGAGTTCTCCTTCTCGTCGTGCGGGTTGGCCATGGTGGAGGAGTAGGGCAGCGACATGCCCAGCGCCTCGAAGGCCGAGCTCATGGTGTTGGCGGTGTACATGCCGCCGCAGGAGCCGGTGCCGGGGATGGCGCGCTTCTCGATTTCCTTGAGGTCCTCGTCGCTCATGTTGCCGGCGGCGTTCTGGCCCACGGCCTCGAAGACGCTCACGATGTTCAGATCCTGGCCCTTGTAGTGGCCCGGCAGGATGGTGCCGCCGTACACGTAGATGGCCGGCACGTTGGCGCGCAGCATGCCCATCATGCCGCCGGGCATGTTCTTGTCGCAGCCGCCGACGACCAGCACGCCGTCCATCCACTGGCCGCCGACGCAGGTCTCGATGCAGTCGGAGATGACTTCGCGGCTGACCAGCGAGTACTTCATGCCCTCGGTGCCCATGGCCATGCCGTCCGAGATGGTGGGCGTGCCGAAGACCTGCGCGTTGCCGCCCGCTTCCTCGATGCCGGCGATGGCGGCATCGGCCAGCCTCTGCAGGCCGGAGTTGCAGGGGGTGATGGTGCTGTGGCCGTTGGCCACGCCGACCATCGGCTTCTTGAAGTCCGCTTCCTCGTAGCCCATGGCGTAGAACATGGAGCGGTTCGGGGCGCGCGACTTGCCCTCGACGATGTTGGCGCTGCGGCGGTTGATCTGGATCGGTTTGGTGTCCATCGTGTCTCTGCTCGTGGGGAAAACGGGAGCGCCAAGTATCGGACGATTGACTGATTGCTTCCAATCCGATTTTCATGGCCGATTGATATGCTCGGCGAATGAAAGAGATCGAGCTGCGTGCGTGGCGCCAATTCCTCGCGGTGGCGGAGGAACTGCATTTCGGGCGCGCGGCGCAGCGCCTGCACATGACGCAGCCACCCGTCACGCAGGCCATCGCGCAATTGGAAAGGAACTTGGGCGTGGTGCTCTTCGACCGCACGCGGCGCCGCGTTGCACTCACGCCGGCCGGCGAGGCGCTGCTCCCGGAGGTGCGCGAGCTGCTGTCACGCGCGCAGGCGCTGCCCGTGCGGGCACGCGCGGCGGCGGCGGGGGAGGTGGGCCGGGTGCGGCTCGCCTTCGTGTCCACCATCGGCTTCGAATGCTTGCCGGCCTGGGTGCGCGCGTTTCGCACGCAGTGCCCGGAGGTCGCGCTCGAGCTGGTGGAGGCCACCGGCGACGTGCAGTTGGAGGCCTTCGCCCGCGACGAGATCGATGCCGGGCTGATGCTGCATTCGCCCGGCTTCGCGCCGCCCGGCCTGGAGCAAATGCCGGTGGCGCAGGAGCCTCTGGTCCTGGCGCTGCCGGCACGGCACCGGCTGGCGCGGATCGCGCAGCCGGTGCTGGCCGAGGTGCTGGACGAGCCGCTGGTCATCTTCCCGCGCCGCATCGTGCCCTCGCTGCACGACGCCATCTTCGGGCTCTACCATGCGGCCGGCCGCGCGCCGCGGGTGTCGCAGGAAGCGATCCAGATGCAGACCATCGTCAACCTGGTCTGGGGCGGGCTGGGGGTGGCCTGGGTGCCCGAGAGCGTCACCCAGTTCCGGCGCAGTGGCGTGGTCTACCGCGCGGCGGCCGAATTCGCACCGGCCGCCCGCCGCCGCCGGCCGGCGCTCCCGGGCTGCGAGACCAGCCTGGTCTGGCCCGCCGGCACCGGCAATGCGGCGATCGCCCGCTTCGTGCAATTCATCCGGTCGCAAGGGGATGTCACGGCCGGACGAAGTGCCGTTGGCACAATAGCCTGATGCTCATGTACCCGCAGATCAACCCGGTTGCCTTGCAACTGGGGCCGGTCGCCATCCACTGGTACGGCCTGACCTATCTGGCCGCCTTCGCGCTGTTCTACTTCCTCGGCATGCGCCGCCTGCGGCACGAGCCCTTCCGCTCCATCACCGGCCCGGGCGCATGGACCCGCAAGGACGTGGAAGACATCCTCTTCCTCGGTGTGATGGGCGTGATCGTCGGCGGTCGGCTGGGCTACTGCCTCTTCTACAAACCCGGCTACTACCTCGCCCATCCGCTGGAGATCTTCTTCATCTGGCAGGGCGGCATGAGCTTCCACGGCGGCCTGCTCGGGGTGATCGCTTCGATGGCCTGGTTCGCCCGCAGCCGTTCGAGGCCCTTCTGGCAGGTGATGGACTTCGTCGCCCCCTGCGTGCCCACCGGCCTGGCGGCGGGCCGCGTCGGCAACTTCATCAACGGCGAGCTGTGGGGGCGCTTCAGCAGCCCCGATCTGCCCTGGGGCATGGTGTTCCCGCAGAGCGGCTCGATGCTGCCGCGGCACCCTTCGCAGGTCTATCAGTTCCTGCTCGAAGGGCTGCTGCTGTTCGTCATCCTGTGGCTCTACGCGCGCAAGGACCGGCGCGAGCGGCGCGTGTCCGCGGTGTTCCTGATCGGCTACGGCGTGATGCGCTTCACCGCGGAGTTCTTCCGCGAGCCCGATGACTTCCTGGGGCTGCTGGCGCTCAACATGAGCATGGGGCAGTGGCTGTGCGTGCCGATGATCGCGTTCGGGATCTGGCTCTACGCCAGCGCGCCCGCTGCGCGGCCCGCATATGGAGTGAGCCGGCCGGGCTGAATGCGCGACGGTGGGCGAGGCTGAATCGTCCACTGCCTTCGCGCCACCTTGCGGACGGCTCAGTGCATGTTGTCGTCCGGCTTCTCGTGGGGCGGTCGTCCTCTCTGAATCCGGTCCCGTGCTTTCAGGCCCTCTTCGTGGGCACTCTTGTTGAGAAGTGGCAAGGTCATCAACATCGCTTCTTCGCCGTTCATCCGGATGGCGAACTGGGCTGCATAGGCGGCGACATCCGACGGAACGGCGCCTGATCCGACGCCTCGCAGGCCGGCCAGGAGTGCCCTCATGTTTCCTCCTATGAGTGCGGCCTTGTCCTCGTGATCGCGCTCCATGCGTTTCCGGAAGTTCGCCGAAACCTGCGTCACGAGGGCCGCGTAATTGGGGTGCTTCGCAGGGAAATGCGCCTGCAACATTTCAGCGAGCTTATCCAGGTGAGGGTTGGACAGGCTTTGCAGCGTGTTGTTGGCCTGAATGGCGCCGACCAAGGGTTTGTAGCACTCGTCTCTTAGATATGGCAGCGTCACGCAAGTGAGAATCTCGTTTTTCTCGAATACGGAGGCCAGTGCGTGGATGCACTGATCGTCCATATTGCACTGATCGAGATCGAGTGTCTGCAATTTCGGGTGAGCGGCGAGAGACAGCAGCACCGGCGCCGCAGGTGCAAACAGAAAGTTCCTTGCAAGATCGAGGTCACAAAGGCTTTCCAGGCTCAAGAGCTGCGCCAGCCCCGGAGCTTCTGAATTCAGGCCTCGGCCAAGGCTCGGCCAACAGCCACGGAGCGAAAGGTGGGTCAGTGTGCTCTTGTCCTGCAAAGCGATGTGAAGCTGTGAGCAGTCTTCGTCGAGCAGCGGAATATTGTATAAACAGAGATTTTGAATCGTCGACTGCTTCGCCAGGAATGCGAAATAGGGTTCGATTGTCTTGCACGACTTGAATCCCAGCGTGGCAATCGTGGTCTGCTTCGTCAGTGCTTCCGCGATAGACACATGCTGCTCGGGAGAGCCGTCGAGTGAAATAAGATGTAGCTCGGTCAGTTGCGAGGCAAGCAGGATCTTCTCAAGAACCGGAAGGGCATCCTTCATGTGCCCGAAGTACAGGCTTTTCAGCGGCAGTCGTGCACAAGGCCCAAGGTCGGGTGTGAGATCGAAGGCGCACGAATGGATGTCCACGGACTGCAACGCAGGCATCCGACTCAAGATCTCGAACAACATGTGGATTTCATCTTTGCCGCGGAATTGCTGTTGCACCAGGCAAAATTTGCTGATCGGATTGCGGCCCAGCGTGATTGTGAGTGCGTCGAGCAAGGTGTTTAGCGCAATCGACAGATTGCCGTTGGCGCTCTTGAAATTGATGTCAAGCAATTCAATTTGGGGAAGAACGTCGATCAGCACCGTTGTCTCCCCATGGAACATGCATTCGACGAAGAACGCATTCAGCTCGACTGCCTGCGGGGTGCGCTGGGGATTTTGGAAGAATTTATTGATCAATGCACTGAAGGCCCTGGATCTGTGCGTCGAGGGAGTCTTGAGCGTCAGCGGTAGGTTTTCTATCCAATTGCTGGAGTTTGATGAAACTGGCGGAAATTTGGTGAAGTCGCGCTGGCCCAGAGGATTCATGAGAAGCTTTCCTGCATTTGCTAAGACATCCAGGCAAGTGCATGGACCAAGGTAGGTGACGCCCTGCTTTGCGTAGTTCCGGTCCTGGGCGGCTGAAGGTTCAAGCGAGCCGGCAAGTGCAGGCAACAGATGACCGTCGCTTCGGGCGCTCGCGTCGGCATCCTCGAAAGGCAGGAAACCTGCAGCGGTCCTGCCGCGTTCCAGAAGTGGAGAGCGCCATAATTACGAGTAATTACCAGTAATCACGGTGCGTGGACCTGCTACAACAGCGCCATGCGCGTGGTCCACAACTCCCTGCACGACGAGGTCGCTGCCACATTGCGTGAGGCGATCTTCTCCGGCACCCTGGCCCCCGGCAGCTTCGTCGACGAGGCGGCGTTGTGCGAGCGCCTTTCGATCTCGCGCACCCCGTTGCGCGAGGCGCTCAAGGTGCTGACGGCGGAGGGCCTGCTGCGCCACGAGCCGCGCCGCGGCTGCTTCGTGGCCGAGGTCACGCAGAAGGACCTGGACGAGATCTTCCCAGTGATCGCGCTGCTCGAAGGCCGCTGTGCCTGGGAGGCCGCCCGCAACGCCAGCGACGCCGAACTCGACGCGCTGGAAGCCCTGCACGACAAGCTGGCGCGCCATGCGCGCGCGAAGCGCATCAACGAGTACTACACCACCAACTACGCCATTCACGAAGCGATCATCATGCTCGCGGACAACCGCTGGCTGGCGCAGGTGATCGGTGACCTGCGCAAGATCCTCAAGCTCGCGCGCCTGCAGCAGCTGCATGCGCCGGGCCGGCTGGAGCAGAGCCTGTCGGAGCACCTCGCGGTGTTCGCCGCGCTCAAGGCACGCGACAGCGACGGTGCCGAGGCCGCGATGCGCACCCACCTGAACCGCCAGCGCGAGGCCCTGCGGGCCGTGGCGCTGCAACAGAAAGCGAAGCTGATTTCATGATGACCAACGCCTCCGACTGGATCACGCGCAAGGTCTCGCGCCTGCGTCCATCCGGCGACGCCGGGGCCGGCCAATCCGAAGGTGAGGGCGCCAAGGCGCCGAAGGCCACCAGGGCGGCCGTCGCCCCCCGTCCTGTCGCGGAGCGCCTGGAGGCCACGCTGCGCCGCCACGGCGAGGCGCTGGCGCCGCGCGCCCTGCGCCGGGCACTGGCCGACCTGCAGGCGGTGATCGATCCGCGCATCAGCGAGGTCGAAGCCGGCCGCCGCGCCCGCGAGGTGGTCCAGTGGTACGCAGGCCGCGAACTCGACGAGCGCCGCGACGTGTGGCTGCTGATGAGCGAGCGCTTCGCGCCCGATGTCGGCAAGGTCAGCAGCGCGCGCGACCGCCACCAGGCCGCCATGGGCACACCCGAGGAAGCCCAGGCCGAAGTGCACTTGCGCCGCGCCCTGGTGTCGCCGCGCGCGCGCCTTTTGCAGCGCTTCGCCATCGACCCCGACGGCATGCGCTTCCTGGTCGACCTGCGGGCCGAGCTGCTGCCGTACCTCAAGAGCGACCGCCGCCTGCTGCCGCTGGACGCCGAGCTGGAGCACCTGTTTTCCACCTGGTTCGACGTCGCCTTCCTGGACCTGCGGCGCATCAGCTGGGATTCGCCGGCCTCGCTGATCGAGAAGCTGATCCAGTACGAGGCGGTGCACGACATCAAGAGCTGGGCCGACGTGAAGAACCGGCTGGACAGCGACCGCCGCTGCTATGGCTTCTTCCACCCGCGCCTGCCCAACACGCCGCTGATCTTCGTGGAGGTCGCGCTGGTGGATCGCATCAGCGACGGGATCGTGCCGCTGTTGGACGAGGCGGCCGCGCCGGTCAAGGCCGACCGGGCCACCACCGCCATCTTCTACTCGATCAGCAACACGCAGAACGGGCTGCGGGGCGTGAGCTTCGGCGATTCGCTGATCAAGCGGGTGGTCGAGACGCTGCAGGAGGAGCTGCCGCGGCTCAAGGTCTTCGCCACGCTGTCGCCGATCCCGGGCTTTCGCGGCTGGCTCGGCAAGCAGGCCGAGGCGCTGCTGCAGCGCCTGGACGAAAAGCGCCAAGCCGAGCTGGGCCGTGCCATCGGCTCGCTGCCGCCCACCGCCGAGCGCCTGCTGGCCGCGGCGGAGGAGGGCGCCTCGCTCGATGCCAAATCGCCGGTGCGGCAGTTCCTGATGAATGCCGCGGCCGAGTACCTGGGCCGCGCCACGGCCGACGGCAAGCCCGTGGACCCTGTCGCGCGCTTCCACCTGGGCAACGGCGCGCGGGTCGAGCGGCTCAATTGGGCCGGCGACCCCTCGCCCAAGGGCGTGAAGCAGTCCTACGGGATGATGGTGAACTACCTCTACGATCTCAAGCGTATCGACAAGCATCGCGCCCTGCTGGCGCAGGGCAAGGTGGCGGTGTCGGGCGATGTGGACGATCTTTTTCTCAAGGGTTGACGTACCCTGACCCTCGAGGGGCCTTTTTCCTGCGCGCCGTGGGCCCCGGCGCCTTCGACCACAAGCACAGGAGACAGACAGATGAATTCAAGCTTCCAGCGGCGCGACGTGCTGCGTCTGGCCGCGGCCGGTACCGCGGCCGCCGTGCTCGGCGTTCCGGCACGCGCGCAGTCGGGCTGGCCGACCAAGCCGGTGACGCTGATCGTGCCCTTCCCGGCCGGCGGCGGCACCGACGCCTTCGCCCGCCCGCTCGCGGCCCAGTTCGCCAAGGTGGCGGGTCAGTCGCTGGTGATCGACAACCGCGGCGGCGCCGGCGGCACCCTGGGCGCGAGCATCGCGGCCAAGGCGCAGCCGGATGGCTACACCCTCTTCATGGGCGCGGTGCACCATGCGATCGCGCCCTCGGTCTACCCCAAGCTCGAATACGACATCGAGAAAGACTTCGTCCCCCTGATGCTGCTGGCCAGCGTGCCGCAGGTGGTGGTGGTCAATCCCAGGCGCGTCAGCGCGGCCACGCTCAAGGAGTTCGTCTCCGAGGTCAAGCGCAACCCGGGCAAGCTGAACTACGCCTCGGCGGGTGCCGGCACCTCGCACCACCTGGCCGGCGAGCTGTTCAAGCTCCAGACCAGCACCTTCATCACCCACATTCCCTACCGCGGCGCGGGCCCGGCGCTGTCGGACCTGATCGCGGGCAACGTGGACTGCATGTTCGACGGACTGGGTTCCTCGGCCCAGCACATCAAGGCCGGCCGCATCAAGGCCCTGATGGTCGCGGGCAACAAGCGCAACCCCGCGCTGCCCGACGTGCCCAGCGCCACCGAGGTCGGACTGCCGGACTACACCGTCACCACCTGGTACGGCCTGTGGGCGCCCAAGGGCACGCCGGCCGATGCGCAGGCGAAGATCGTGGAAGACATGCGCAAGGCCCTGGCCACCGACGAGCTCAAGACGATCTGGGCCGGCAACGGTGCCGAGATCCCCAACCTCACCATGGCGGCCTATGGTGGCTTCGTCAGTTCCGAGGTCAAGCGCTGGGCTTCGGTGGTGAAGGCGTCGGGGGCCAAGATCGAATGATCCCCCTCGATTCATGACGGCCGGCCTCGTCAGGCTGGAGTGCGAAGGGGCGATCGCCTTCGTCACCCTCTGCCATCCGGGCCGGCTCAATGCCATGTCGCGTGCCATGTGGCGCCAGTTGCGCGCGGCGGTCGAGACCGGCATCGCCTCCGATCCGGCGCTGCGCTGCGTGCTGGTGCGCGGGGAGGGCGGGCAGTTCTGCGCCGGTGGCGACATCTCCGAGTACCCGGGCTTTCGCTTCGACGAAGCTTCGCTGCGCGAATTCCACGAGAACGAGGTCTGGGCGGCGCTGGCGGCCCTGCGGCACTGCGAGCTGCCGCTGGTCGCGCAGATCGAGGGCGCCTGCATGGGTGCGGGCCTGGAGATCGCGAGCTGCTGCGACATCCGCCTGGCCGGCGAGGGCGCCAGATTCGGAGCGCCCATCGCCAGGCTGGGCTTCCCCATGGCGCCGCGCGAGGCGGCCCTGGTGCGCGGCGCGGTCGGCGACGTGCTGGCGCGCGACATGCTGCTGGCCGCCGGCGTGCATGGCGCCCGCCGGCTGTACGACGCCGGCTTCCTGCTGCAGGTGCTGCCCGACGCAGAGCTCGCCGCCAAGGCGCTGGCCCACGCGCAGCGCATCGCCGCGCTGGCGCCCGAGGCGGCCCGCGCCAACAAGCGCATCCTGGCGGCCGCGTCCGTCGAAACTCTGCTCGCAAGCGCCTACGATTACGCCGATTCGCCCGAGCACCGCGAGGGCATCGCGGCCTTCCTGGCCAAGCGCCCGCCCGTCTTCTGAAACCGAAGCCATGATCGACCCCAACGCCAACCTCTTCGCCGTGCTGCGCGCGGCCTTCCCATCGGACCTCGACGCCATCGCGGTCGAGACCGACGACGGCCTCTACTACTCCTGGCGCGACCTCGACCGCGCCAGCGCGATGATCGCCAACCTGCTCGAGGCGCTGGGCCTCGAGGCCGGCGACCGCATCGCGGTGCAGGTGGAGAAGTCGGTCGAGGCCATGATGCTGTACCTGGCCACCTTGCGCGCGGGCTACGTCTTCCTGCCGCTCAACACCGCCTACCGCGAGGCCGAGATCGAATACTTCATCGGCAATGCGGAGCCGGCGGTGGTGGTGTGCACCAGCGCCAACGCCGGGTGGGTGGCGCCCATCGCCACCGCGGCCGGCACCCGCCACGTGTTCACCCTGGACGACGACCGCAAGGGCACGCTGCTGGCGGTGGCGGCCCAGTGCAGCGATCAGCACCGGGTGGCGCAGAAGCGGCCGGACGACCTGGCCGCCATCCTCTACACCAGCGGCACCACCGGGCGCAGCAAGGGCGCGATGCTCACGCACCACAACCTGCGCTCCAATGCCGAGGTGCTGAAGGACTACTGGGGCTGGCGCAAGGGTGCCGACGTGCTGATCCACGCGCTGCCCATCTTCCACGTGCACGGGCTCTTCGTCGCCATCCACGGGGCGCTCATCAGCGGCAGCCCCATGATCTGGTTCAACCGCTTCGATCCCAAACGCGTGGTGGCGCGGCTGCCGGACGCCACGGTGTTCATGGGCGTGCCGACGCTCTACGTGCGCATGCTGGCGGAGCCCACGCTCACGCGCGAGGCCTGCAACGGGATGCGCCTGTTCATCTCCGGCTCGGCGCCGCTGCTGCTGGAGACCTTCGAGGCCTGGCGCGAGCGCACCGGCCACACCATCCTGGAGCGCTACGGCATGAGCGAGACCGTCATGCTCACCTCCAACCCCTACAGCGCGGTGCAGGGCGAGCGCCGCGGCGGCACGGTGGGCTTCCCGCTGCCGGGCGTGAAGCTGCGCGTCGTCAGCGACGCCGGCGAGCCCTGTCCCCGCGGCGAGATCGGCCACATCCAGGTGGCGGGGCCGGGCGTGTTCGCGGGCTACTGGCGCATGCCGGAGAAGACGAAGGAGGAGTTCACCGACGACGGCTTCTTCAAGACCGGTGACGTCGGCCAGATCGACAGCCTGGGCTACGTCACGATCGTGGGCCGCAGCAAGGACCTGATCATCAGCGGCGGCTACAACGTCTACCCGGCCGAGGTCGAGGGCTACATCAACGCGCTGGCCGGCGTGGCCGAAAGCGCCCTGGTGGGCGTGCCGCATCCGGACTTCGGCGAGGTCGGGGTGGCGATCGTGGTGCCCAAGCCCGGCGCGGCGCTGAAGGGCGAGGCGGTCATCGGCGCGCTCAAGTCCAAGCTCGCCAACTTCAAGATCCCCAAACGCTGCTTCGTGGTCGACGAACTGCCGCGCAACACCATGGGCAAGGTGCAGAAGGCGCTG
The DNA here is from genome assembly GCF_039541515.1 of Variovorax defluvii. Taxonomy (NCBI): domain Bacteria; kingdom Pseudomonadati; phylum Pseudomonadota; class Betaproteobacteria; order Burkholderiales; family Comamonadaceae; genus Variovorax; species Variovorax defluvii. The sequence goes on along the minus strand of NZ_BAABGJ010000077.1, from coordinate 24,844 downwards.
CTGCGGGAGCAGCACAAGGGGCTGTTCGCCGGGTAGGCGATCGCATCCCGGCGGGTCGCATCCGGTGGCGCCCGCTGCCGACCCGTCGCAGATTCAAGTCGCCAGCCCGTTCATCGGTCCCGTGCGCGGGCACTTCAGGCGCTCGGCGATGGCGGATTCCATGGCAGGCCTGGGCGCGTCAGACCGTGATCGACACGCGCGCCGCAGTGGCCGCGGGCTCGGCAGCCGGGGCCTCCGGCTCGGGGCTGGCCGCTTCTGCTTCCGCAGGCTTGCGAATCACCACCGGCTCCCGGCGCGACTTGTCGAGCAGAAGTTGCGTCACGTCCGGCCGCGAGTAGTGCCCGCTCGGGTCAGCCGCCGCCTTGGCCAGGGAGATCATGCCCAGGTCGATGTCGGCGATCACCAGGCCTTCCTGGTCCTCGGCGAGATTCGTGCCCAGCGGCGAACCATCGGGCGCGTAGATGCGGGCGAAGCCGCCGCCCACCCGCAGCATCTGCTGCTTGCCCGGGTCGGTGCACAACAGGTCCGTCATCGCCGGGGACACGGTGGCGCAGGGCGCGATCACGAAGCACTGGCCCTCGGCCGCGTAGATCTGGCTGGCGGCGTTGTTGACCTCCGGCCCCAGCGCGTAGGCAGCGCCCCGGTAGAGCGAGAAGCTGGGCCAGGCCGCGCAATGGATCTGCTCGTTCTGCGCGTACATCGCGTACTTGCTCAGGGGCTGCAGGTGCTCCCAGCAACTGAGCGAGCCGATGTTGCCGATCGCCGTCTCGCATACCGCCAGGTCGGCGCCGTCGCCCTCGCCGAAAACCGTGCGCTCGACATGGGTGGGCTTGAGCTTGCGGCGCGTCTGCACCGTGCGGCCCTGGTCGTCGATCAGGGCCTGTGCGATGTAGAGGCTGCCGGCTGCCTTCTCGCTGTAGCCGAGCGAGACCCAGATGCCGTGCTGGCGCGCGGCCTCGCGGACGCGGTCGAACTCGGGCGAGCCCACCACCAGCGAGTTGTCGTGATAGCGCTGCACGAACTGCATGCCCCAGGCGGGCGAATCCAGCCAGATCCACCACGGGTAGCCGGGCGCCCAGGTCTCGGGGAAGGCGATGAGCTTGACGCCCTGGCCGGCGGCCTGGGCCATGAGGTCGATGGTCTTGTCGAGGGTGCCGTCGAGGTCGAGGAACACGGGGGCGGCCTGCACCGCGGCGACGCGAAGGCGGGGATGGGTCTTGCTGGGCATGCGGACTCCGAAGCGTTGAGGGAAGGGCGCCGCAGGCTGGTGCGCATGGGGTTAGCGCTGTGGCATGCGGGTTGCTTCCAGCGTAAGTTCGCGGCCTGAAATCTTCTTGCCCGGATGTCGCGGCGTTCTTGCACCAGCGTCGCATCCGCAGAGGGACCCGCCATGCAAGTGCTCAGCACCGATGCCGTTCCCGGCGAGCAGCGGCTCGCCTACTGGACCGACCTGATCTGCAACGTCTACGTGCAGCTCGGTTGCGATCCGGTGCGCGACGCGCGGCCTGTCGCCTTCGAGGGCAGCATCCGCCGCCACAGCCTGCCCAGCCTCGACGTGTCGGTGGTGCGCTCGGGCCCCCAGAGCGTGATGCGCACGCCCGGCCACATCGCCCGCTCGACGGACGACTACTTCCTGGTGGGCATCCAGACGGCGGGCCGCGGCGTGGTGCGGCAGGACGGGCGCGATGCCGTGCTGTCGGTCGGCGACTTCGCGCTCTACGACAGCACGCGGCCTTACCAGTTGATGTTCGACGACGACTTCGAGCAGATCGTGCTCAAGCTCCCGGGCGAACGGCTGCGCAGCGAGTTGCGCGACACCCAGGCGCTCACCGCCACCACCGTCTCCGGGCGCGAGGGCGCGGGCCATCTGCTCATCAGCATGATCCGCACGCTGCGCGAGGATATCGATACGCTGCAGCCCGGCTCCGCCCTGGCGGTGGCCAACGGCGTCATGAGCATCCTGGTGGCGGGACTGCAGACGCTGCCGGCCGCGCACGCGCCGGGGCTGAGCCAGCTCGCCGCCTTCCACCTCGCGCGCATCAAGCGCTGCATCGAGGAGCAGCTCGGCGATCCCTCCCTGTCCGTGGGCAGCGTGGCGGCGCGGCTGGGGCTGTCGGTGAGCCAGGTGCACCGCGTGTTCGCCCGCGAGCCGCTGACGCCGGGCCAGTACATCTGGGAGCGCCGCCTGGAAGCCTGCAGCCGTGACCTGCGCGACCCCCGCCTGGCCGGCCGGACCGTGGCCGGGATCGCCTTCGCCCGGGGCTTCAACGATGCGGCGCATTTCAGCCGGGCCTTCCGCGAACGCTTCGGCTGCTCGCCGCGTACGTGGCGGCAGTCCTGATGCGAGCGAGTCCGCTGAATCGCGCGCGCCGCGCCGCTACTGCACCAGCAGGACCGAGATGTCCGTCTCCGCGACGACCTTGGTCGCCACGGAGCCCATGAGCGCGCGGCCGAAGAGGCCGTGACCGTGGGTGCCCATGACGATCAGCTCGGCGCCGGCCGCGTTCGCGACCTTCAGGATCTCTTCGGCGGCATGGCCATGCCGTGCTTCCACGCGGAAATTGGTGATGTCCTTCTCGGAGAAGAAAGCCTTGACCGGGTCGATCACCTTGGCGCTTTCCTCGGTGTAATAGCCTTCCACCAACTCGCGGCTGAGGTGCCGGGTCACGTGGCCGGGGACACCGGTGGTCACGTGCACCACCACCAGCTCATTCCCCTCGACGAACATGCCGCGATGGGCCACCAGGTAGTCGAGGGCCTTGCGGGTATGGGTACTGCCGTCCACGGCGATCAGGATCTTCATGCATTGCCTCTCTGTATGAGGAGCGCGGCGACGCTGCCGCGGTCCGAGCTTATAGGGGCAGCGCCCCGATCGGAAGGAAGCCTGTGCGGCCCCGGGGGGCATGCCGCGGCGGCCGCTCAGCCGTGCAGGCCCTTCCACAGCATGTAGGCCGCCAGCGCATACAGCACGCTGGCGAACACGCGCTTGAGCTTGGCCACCGGCAGGCTGTGCGCCGCCTTCGCGCCCAGCGGTGCGGTGAGGAAGCTGAAGACCGCGATCACCGCCAGCGCGGGCAGCCAGATGTAGCCCAACGATCCGGCCGGCAGGTTCTGCACCGCGCGGCCGCTCGCGACGTAGCCGGCCACGTTGGCCACGGCGATCGGGAAACCCAGCGCCGCGCTGGTGGCCACCGCGTTGTGGATGGCCACATTGCACCAGGTCATGAAGGGCACGCTGATGAAGCCGCCGCCCGCGCCCACCAGCCCCGAGACGAAGCCGATCGAGCCGCCGGCCGCGAGCTGGCCGGCGGTGCCGGGCATCTGGCGCGAGGGCTCGGGCTTCTTGTTGCGGAACATCTGCGTCGCAGAGAAGCCGACGAAGAGCCCGAAGACGATGGCCAGCACCTGGCCCTTGAGCAGCGCGAACACGCCGAGGCTGCCCACCAGGCTGCCGATCACGATGCCGGGCGCCAGGCGCCTGACGATGTCCCAGCGCACCGCGCCGCGCTTGTGGTGCGCGCGCACGCTCGAGATGGAAGTGAAGATGATCGTGGACATGGAGGTCGCGATCGCCATCTTCACCGCCAGATCGGCCGACACCCCGCGATGACCGAGGATGATGGTGATGAAAGGCACCATCAGCATGCCGCCGCCGATGCCCAGCAGGCCGGCGAGAAAACCGGTGCCGACGCCCAGCAGGGCGAGCTCGGCGACCAGCAGGGGGTCGATCGTCATCAAGGTCCTCGGAAAAAAGCCACGGCCCCGAGAGCGGGGCCGTGGCCTGGATAAAAGGTGTCTGCGAGTGGGGCCGGACTCGCGTCCTGAACCGGGGTTCAGGTGGGCGAGGGCAGCAAGACTTCGGGTTCATCTGACGCGAGATGATCACACCTGCCAAGCGATATACCAAGCCCTGCTCCATGGAGCATTGGTTCAAGGAAATTAAAGCCCGACCAGCACCGCAGACCCGCTCGATTTTACGCCGGACGTCGATGCCCCGACAGACTTGACATCAAAGCAAATGGCCGTCACCGGCCAGCGCCTGGTCGAGTCGCTGGACCAATTGCGCGGCACGGGCGTCGGCGGCGGCATCGTCCGCACCCGCCGCGGCGGGTGCGGGCGCCTCCGCGGGCGGGGCCCCGTGCGCACTGGCCAGCGAGGCCTCGCGCTGCGCGAGGTCGAAGGCCAGGTTCAGCGAAGCCAGTACCGCGATGCGGTCGCGCGCCTTCACCTTGCCCGCATCGCGGATCTTGCACATGGCGGCGTCGACGCGCTCGACGGCCTCGCGCAGTTGTACCTCGCCGCCTTCGGGGCAGCCGAGCAGGTAGCTCTGGCCCATGATCTGGACTTCGATCTGCTTCATCGATGATGGTTGTTACTGGACGTCGGGACGTCCTGGGATGGATCGGGCGGCAGCTGCTCGAGCAATGCATCGAGCCGCGTGCGCGCGGCCGCCAGGCGTGACTTGAGCGCGTCGCGCTCGCGCGTGAGCGCGTTCACCTGTTCTTGCAGCAACGCGTTGGTGCGCTGCACCTCCTCATGACGCACGAGCAGGCGCTCGACACGTTCGGCGATCTGTTCAATACGGCTGGGTGCAGGCATGGGTCGCGATTGTAGTTTCCGGGACGCCCCCGCTTACAATCCGGCGCGTTGGTGCTCGCGCCGTGGTTCACGCGGCGCAGTTCAACGGGAAGCAGGAGTCGAAAGCCCACCGGGCCCAGCCAGCCTGCGCTGCCCCCGCAACGGTCAAGCAGCCGGCACTTCGTGTGCCACCCTCGTCAACCAGCCACTGGGCGCCCTGAAACAGGTGCCTGGGAAGGCGGCGGGGGATGCGCTGTCAGCCCGGATACCGGCCAACGAGGCGGCGTGCCGCCTGCGCGAGCAGGCGAGGCGCCATGAGGTCCATTCGCCGGCGGGGAAGCCGGTGGCGGACGTTGAACTCCTGTGTCCCATGATCACTTCCAGTGTTCTTCCTGCGCAAGCCGGCCGTGCCGTGCCGTGCGCCCATCCCCTTCTCGTGTCGATCGCTGCCGCACTCGGCGGCCTGGCCTCGGTGCCGACGCCTGCCTTCGCGCAGGACACGCCGCCGCTCGGCGAAACCGTGGTGACCGCCACCCGCACACCCACCCGCGCCGACGAACTGGTGTCGGACACCGTGGTCATCGACCGCGCGCAGATCGAGCAGCAGGCCAACCGCACGCTGTCCGAGATCCTGCAGCGCGTGGCCGGCGTGCAGATCAACGCCAACGGCGGGGCGGGCAAGGCCAGCGGCGTGTTCATCCGCGGCGCCGAGGCGCGCCACACCCTGCTGCTGATCGACGGCGTGCGCCACGGCTCCGCCACGCTCGGCACCCCGGTGTGGGACAACATCCCGGTCGAGATGATCGAGCGCATCGAAGTCGTGAAGGGCCCGGCCTCGGCGCTGTACGGCAGCGACGGCGTGGGCGGCGTGGTGCAGATCTTCACGCGCAAGGCGCGGCCGGGCGAATCGGTGTTCAACCCGCGCGCCTCCGCCACCCTCGGCAGCGAAGGCTACAAGCAGATCAGCGGCGGCTTCAGCGGCGCCTCGGGCCCCTTCACCTACTCGCTCGACGCCGTGCGCACGATCGACAAGGGTTTCTCCTCCACCAACCCCCGCGTGCCCTTCGGCAACTTCAACCCCGATCGCGACCCCTTCCTGCAAAGCTCGCTGAATGCCTCGCTGGGTTATCAGATCAACCCCGACTGGAAGATCGACTCGGGGCTGCTCTACGCCGAGGGCACCAGCCACTACGACGACGGCCCGAACCGTGACACGCGCAGCCGCGTGCGCACGGAACTGGCCTACATCGGCGTGAGCGGCAAGCTCATGTCGAGCTGGCGCACGCAACTTCGCTACGGCCGCAGCCAGGACGACACGCGCAACATCGTGGCCTCCACCTTCAACCTGCCGGGCCTGTTCGAGACCACGGAGGACCAGTATCTGTGGCAGAACGACATCGCGACGCCGCTCGGCACCGTGGTGGCCGGGCTGGAGCGCCGCACGCAGAAGGTGGACAGCGACACGAAGTACTCGGTCACCCGGCGCGACATCGACGCGGCCTTCGTCGGCCTCAACGGCAACGCGGGCGACCATACCTGGCAGCTCAATACCCGCTACGACCGCAATTCGCAGTTCGGCCACCACAACACCTGGTTCGCAGGCTACGGCTACCGCATTACGCCGAACTGGCGCGTCAACGTCTCGCACGGCACGAGCTTCGTGGCACCCTCCTTCAACCAGCTCTACTACCCCGGTTTCGGCAACACGGCATTGCAGCCGGAAGAGGGCAAAAACACCGACGTGGGCATCACCTGGAGCCAGGGCGGCCACAGCGTGAAGCTGGTGCGCTACGACAACAAGATCCGCGGCTTCATCACCAACACCACGCGCCCCGAGAATGTGCCGCGCGCGCGCATCGAAGGCTGGACGCTCGGCTACGACGGCGCATTCGGCCCGTGGACGCTGCGCGCCAGCGTCGACTCGCTGGACCCGCGCAACGAGGGCAGCGGCAAGCAACTGGCGCGGCGCGCCAAGAACCAGGCTTCGGTCGGCATCGACTACGCTGTGGGCCCGTGGAAGTTCGGCGCCTCCGCACTGCACGTGGGGCGGCGTTACGACGATTCGGCCAACAACATCAAGCTGGGCAACTACACCACGGTCGATCTCTATGGCGAGTATCGTTTCGCGCAGGACTGGTCGCTGCAGGCCCGCCTCAGCAACCTCAACGATGTTTCCTATGAAACCGTGTCCGGCTACAACCAGCGTGGACGCGCTCTCTACCTGACCTTGCGGTGGCACCCGAAGAAATCCTGACACCCTTCGCCGGCCGCGAGCTGATCCTCGGCGGCCAGCGCAGCGGCAAGTCGCGGCGCGCCGAAGAACGCGCGGCGCAATGGCTGGCACGCGCACCCTCGCACCGCGCCGTGCTGATCGCCACGGCGACGGCGCACGACGAGGAGATGCGCGCGCGGATCGCTCGCCACCGCGCCGACCGGGCGCAGCGCGTGCCGGCGATGCTGACGGTGGAGGAAAGCCTGCACCTCGGCGCGGCCCTGGCCCGGCACAGCGAGCCCGGCACGCTGGTGCTGGTCGATTGCCTGACCCTGTGGCTGAGCGCGCTGCTGATGCCGGCGGCGGCCGGCGCCGAGCCGCACGACCTGCGGACGGCCCAGGCCGCTCTGCTGCATGCCCTGCACGATGCGCGCGGCCCAGTCGTGCTGGTGAGCAACGAGATCGGACTGGGCGTCATTCCCCTGGGCCGCGAAGTGCGCGCCTTTGTCGACGCGCTGGGCCACCTCAACCAGGCGGTGGCGCAAGCCTGCGGGCGCGTGACGCTGATGGCGGCCGGCCTGCCGCTGTGCTTGAAGGAGTCGCCATGAAGCGCCTGTTCGCCGGCCTGGTCGCGGGCTGGCTCTGCGCGCTGGCCGGCGCCGCGCAGGCCTACATCGTCACCGACGAGCGCGGCGTGCAGGTGGAACTGCCGCGGCCGCCCCTTCGCATCGTGGCGCTGCTGCCCTCGCTGACCGAATCGGTGTGCACCCTCGGCGCCTGCGACCGCCTGGTCGGCGTGGACCGCTATTCCAACTGGCCCGACGCGGTGCGCAAGCTGCCGCAACTGGGCGGGGGGATCGATCCGAACGTCGAGGCCGTCGTCGCGCTCAAGCCCGACGTGGTGCTGCTCGCGCGCTCCTCGCGCGTCACGCAGCGCCTGGAGGCGCTGGGCCTGAAGGTCCTGGTGCTCGAGCCCAAGAACCATGGAGACATGCGGCGCGTGCTCGACGTGCTGGGCCAGGTGCTGGGCACGCCGGATGCGCAGCGCGTCTGGCGCGACATCGATGCCAGCGTGGCCGAAGCGGCGAAGTCGCTGCCTGCCTCCGCTGCGCAGACGCGGGTCTACTTCGAGGTCAACAGCGCGATCTATGCGGCCAGCGAAAGCTCCTTCATCGGCGAGACCCTGCAGCGTCTGGGCGTGAAGAACATCGTGCCGGGATCGATGGGGCCCTTTCCCAAGCTCAACCCCGAGTACGTGGTGCGCGCCGATCCCGACCTCATCATGGTCAGCGTGCGAAGCGCGCAGGGCCTGGAGCAGCGCCCGGGATGGAGCGGCATCCGCGCCGTTCGCGAAGGCCGCATCTGCCGCTTCACCGCCGACGAAGCCGACGTGCTCGTGCGGCCCGGCCCGCGGCTGGGCGAGGCCGCCCGACTGATGCTGCGCTGCCTGCAACGCAAGGCGCGCGGAGGCACGGGTTGAAGAGCGAACATCGCCGCGCACTCGCGCTGGGGCTGGCACTGCTGCTGCTGGCTGCCGGGGTGCTGGTGCTGGGGATCGGAATCGGCAGCACCGGCTTCGACAGCGTGCTCGCCGCGGGCCAGGACCCGGTCGCCTGGCTGATCGTGCGCGACATCCGCCTGCCGCGCACCCTGGGCGCCTGGCTGGCCGGTGCGCTGCTCGGACTGGCGGGTGCGGTGGCGCAGGGCCTGTTCCGCAATCCGCTGGCCGATCCGTACCTGCTGGGCAGTGCCTCGGGCGCCTCGCTGGGCGTGGCCATCGCGCTGACCCTGTTCGGCGTCTCGCCCGCCAGCACCGAGTGGGTGGTCCGCCTGGGCCTGACCGGCGCGGCCTTCGTCGGCGCGGTGGTGGCGGTGCTCCTGACCCTGTTGCTGGCGCGCGGCGTGCAGCAGACGCTGCGCCTGCTCCTGGCCGGCGTGATCGTCGGCGTGGTGCTGGGCGCGGCGAAGGACCTGATCGCCATCACCTCGGCCGACATCCTGCAGGCGCTGCAGGGCTTCATCCTCGGCAGCACCGGCCTCGTGGGCTGGAGCGCCTGCGCCGTGATGGGCGCGCTCGCTGCCGCCTGCCTGCTGCTCGCCTGGATGCTGGCGCCGGTGCTGGATGGACTGGCCCTGGGCGAGGCCACCGCCAGCAGCCTGGGCCTGCCGCTGCCGGCGATGCGGGCGGCGCTGGTGGCGGTGCTCGCGCTGGCCACCGGCGCGGCGGTGGCGCAGACCGGGCTGATCGCCTTCGTCGGCCTGGCCGCGCCGCACCTCGTGCGTTCGGCGGTCAAGACCACGCATGCGCGCTTGATCGTTCTGTCCGCCGCCATGGGCGGGTTGTTGCTGATGGCGGCCGACCTGCTCGCGCGCTGGCTCGTCGCGCCGCAGGAACTGCCGGTGGGTGTGCTCACGGCCGCGCTCGGCGGCAGCTACCTGCTGTGGCTGATGCACCGGCGCGGCGCGCGTGGGGGCTGGCGATGACGCGGCAGTGGCTCCAGGGGGTGGCGCTGGAGGCCCGCCAGGTCAGCGCCATGCTGGGCGCTGCCGAGGTGCTGCACGGCATCGAGCTCGCGCTCGCCGCCGGCCAGTGGACCAGCATCGTCGGCCCCAACGGCGCCGGCAAGTCGACCCTGCTCAAGGTGCTGGCGGGCCTTCTGGCCCACCGTGGCGAGGTGCGCCTGCACGGCCAGCCGCTGGCCGGGCTGGGTGCGCGCGCACGGGCGCGCCGGCTCGCCTGGCTGGGGCAGGGCGGGGCCGGCGAGGGCAGTGCGGACGACCTGATGGTCTACGACGTCGCCATGCTCGGCCGCCTGCCGCACCAGCGCTGGCTGGCCGCGCCCGGCCCGGCCGACCGGGCCGCGGTGGAGCAGGCGCTGCGCAGCACCCAGGCCTGGGACTGGCGCGAGCGGCCGCTGGGCCAGTTGTCCGGCGGCGAGCGGCAGCGCGTGCTGTTGGCGCGTGCGCTGGCGGTGGAAGCCGAGCTGTTGCTCATGGACGAGCCGCTGGCCAACCTCGACCCGCCGCACCAGGCCGACTGGATCGCCCTGGCGCGCGCGCAGGTGCGGCAGGGCCGCACCGTGGTCAGCGTGCTGCATGAACTCAACGTCGCGCTGGCGGCCGATGCCATGGTCGTGATGGCCGGCGGCCGCGTACTGCACCATGGCCGATGCAACGACCCTGCGACCCACGAGGCGCTGGAGGCGGTGTTCGACAAAAGGATCGTCGTTCACCGCGTCGCCGGCCAGTGGATCGCCATCCCTGCTTGAGCGGAACATCCGGAAAGGACACGGTATGCAAGTCGAAACCCCACCCACCGAGAAACCTTACGAGAAGCCCGAGGGCGAGCGCCGCGGCCTGGTCATCGTCCACACCGGGGACGGCAAGGGCAAGAGCACGGCCGCCTTCGGCCTGGCGCTGCGCGCGCACGGCCGCGGCAAGGCGGTGAAGATCTTCCAGTTCATGAAGGTGCCGAGCGCGCGCTTCGGCGAACACCGCATGTTCGAGCAGATCGGCGTTCCCATCGAAGGCCTGGGCGACGGTTTCAGCTGGAAGAGCCAGGACCTGGAGCGCTCCGCGCAGCTCGCCCGCGGGGGCTGGGAGAAGGCCAGGGCGGCGATCCTGTCGGGCGAGCACTTCCTGGTGGTGCTGGACGAGATCACCTACCCGTTGATCTACGGCTGGCTGCCCCTGGAAGGCGTCCTGGAAACCCTGCGCGCGCGGCCGCGCGAGGTGCACGTGGTCCTGACCGGCCGCCGCTGTCCGCCGGAGATCGTCGAGCTCGCCGACACCGTGACCGAGATGACGATGGTCAAGCACGCCTTCCAGGCCGGCATCCCTGCCCAGCGGGGCATTGAAGACTGAATGTCCCCGTTCTGGCCTTTCCCAGCCCCGTGGGAGGGCGGGGGTGGGAGCACCGACTCCCTCATCCACGCCGCCGCCCTCTGCCTCGCCCTGGCGGTCGACCGCTGCTTCGGCGAGCCCCCCGCCCGCTGGCACCCCGTGGTCTGGATGGGCCGCTACCTGTGCGCGACCGGCCGGCGCATCGCGCCCCCGACCGGTGGAAGGGCATCACTCAGCGCAAGGGCCTTCGCAACCGGCATGCTCGCCTGGTGCCTGGGCGCGACGGTGGTCGTCCTCCTGGCGGCCCTCGTCGGCCTCGTGTGCGCGAGCCTGCCTGCATGGGCCGAGGCCGCGGCGCTGGCTCTGGCGCTCAAGCCCCTGCTCGCCTGGCGCATGCTGCGCGGCGAAGTGCTTGCGGTGGAAAGCGCCCTGGCGAGCTCCCTCGACGAAGGCCGCGCCCGCCTCTCGCGCCTGGTGAGCCGCGACGTGCGGCCGCTCGACGAAGGACAGGTGCGCGAGAGCGCCATCGAATCGCTGGCCGAGAACCTCAACGACTCGGTGATCGCGCCCCTGTTCTGGTTCCTCCTGCTGGGCCTGCCCGGGGCCGCGCTCTACCGCTTCGCCAACACGGCCGATGCGATGTGGGGCTACCGCGGCACCCGCGACGGCCGTGTGTGGGAGTGGGCCGGCAAGTGGGCCGCGCGGGCGGACGACCTGCTGTCCTGGCTGCCGGCACGCCTGACGGCGCTGCTGCTGTGGGCGCCCGGCCTGGCAGGGGTGCGGCGCGAGGCGGCCCGGACGCCGTCGCCGAACAGCGGCTGGCCCATGGCCGCCATGGCGTTGCGGCTGGGCGTGCGGCTGGCCAAGCCGGCTGTCTACGTGCTGAACGCGGGCGGGCGTGTGCCCACGCCCGCCGACACTCGGCAGGCGGCCGACATCGGGAGCAGGGCGGTCGGTCGGATGGCCTTGCTCGCGTCGGCCGTCCTCCTCGTTCCGGCGGCATGGGGCCACGCATGAGCATGGCGCACCCACCCGCCGAAGCCCCGGCCTTGCACGGCGGCCCCGATGCCCGCGGCGCGGCGCCGCATGACTTCTCCACCAACGCGAACGCCTGCGGCCCTTGCCCCGTGGCACTGCGCGCGCTGCACGAAGCCGACCCCGCCCGTTACCCCGACCCGCGCTACACGGCGCTGCGCGAGGCGCTCGGGCGCTTCCATGACGTGGACGCCGGTCGCATCGTGGTCGCCGCCAGCGCGAGCGAATTCATCGCGCGGATCACCGCCGCGGTCGCGCAGCAGGGCGAGGGTGCGGTCTGGCTGCCCAGGCACTCCTACGGGGACTACGCGCGGGCGGCCATGGCATGGCAACGCACACTGAGGCGCGAACCCGAGGCAGCCGCAGGCTGCGCGCTCGTCTGGTGCTGCGACCCCTCCAGCCCCCTGGGACAGGCGCAGCCGGCGCTGGATGCGCTCGTCGACGGTTCAGCGTCCGCGGGCGCCGCCTGCGTGCTGGACCTGGCCTACGAGCCGCTGCGCCTCGAAGGCCGCCTGGCGCTCGCCGCGGCGCAACGCGACCGCGCCTGGCAGCTGTGGACGCCGAACAAGGCCCTCGCTGGGCGCGCACGGCGTGGCCCTGCTCGATGCATGGACGCGGGACGAGACGCGCGCGTGGCTGGCGCGCAGCCTCGACAAGCTGCGCGATTGGAAGACGGCGCAACGGGCCCTGTGCGAATCCATGGGCTGGACGGTGCTGCCGAGCACCGCCAACTACTTCTGTGCGCGCCCCGAGACGCCCTGTGTCCCGCGTGCGGCCGCGCTGCGCGCAGCAGGCGTCCAACTGCGCGACACCGCTTCCTTCGGCCTGCCGGGCCACGTGCGCCTGGGCGTGCTGCCGCCGGCGAGCCAGGCGGCGCTGGGCGAGGCCTGGCGCGCGCTGCGCTGACGGCAGCCGTTCAGCGCCGCTGCAGCGCCGGATTCTTCGCGAACAAGTCCGCCGCCCAGTCCACGAACACCCGCACCTTGGCGCTCAGGTGCCGGTTGGGCGGATACACCACGTGCACCGGCAGCGGCTCCCGCGTCCAGTCCGGCAGGAGCTGGATCAGCTCGCCGGAGGCGATGTGCGGATCGGCCATGAAGCGCACGCACTGCGAGATGCCGAAGCCGCCCAGCACGGCCGCCAGGTGCGCGTTGGCCTCGTTCACCGAGACGCGGTACGGGGCCGAGATCTCGATGTGCTCCTCGCCCTTGCGGAACTCGTGCGGGTACACCCGCCGGGTGCCGGCCGCGAAGTAGCTCACCACGTGGTGGCGCTTTTCCAGGTCGCTGGGGTGCTGCGGGATGCCGTAGCGCTTGACGTAGGCCGGCGAGGCCACCGTCACGAAGTCCAGCGTGCCGATGCGCCGGGCCACCAGCGACTGGTCGGTCAGGTCGCCCGCGCGGATCACGCAGTCCACGTTGTCGCTGATCAGGTCCACCGGCCGGTCGCTCACGCCCAGGTCCACCTGGATGTCGGGGTAGTGGTCGCAGAAGCCGGCCAGGGCGGGCAGGATGATCATGCGCGCCGTGGAGGAGCCCACGTCGATGCGAAGCCGCCCGGTGGGATTGGCTTGCGCGTTGGTCATGCTGGCCTCGATGTCGTCGAAGTCGTTCAACAGCCTGGCCGTGCGGTCGTAATACGCGGCGCCGTCCGGCGTGACGGTCACGCGGCGGGTGGTACGGTTCAGCAGCTTGACGTGCAGACGTGACTCCAGCGCCTGGATCTGCTTGGTGACCGTGCCCTTGGGGAGTCCGAGCGAGTCTGCGGCACGGGTGAAGGTGCCGGCTTCCACGACGCGGACGAAGATCCGCATGGCCTGGATCTGATCCATGAATGCTCCTAGGGGTAACCCGCACACGAAAAGGGCGGGCGCGGATTCTCACATGGGGTGTATTAGCCGATTGTTAGTCGATTGGAAACAGAGTAACGGTCCACGGCTGGTTGTGGCAGCCAGCGAGGCCCTTAACATTCAACCATCGTTCACATCCCGAGCCTGCCTCATGTCCACCCGCCCCATCCCGCGTCCTGCCGAAGCCGTCGCGGCCACGCCGGCCGCTGCTGCGTCGGGTCTCGAAACCGACATCAGCATGCCCCTGCCCGAGCGCGAGCCGGTGCAGGCTCGTCTCTACGGCCAGAAGGGCAAGGGCGCCGCGTCGACGCCGCTGGTCGTGCATTTCCACGGCGGCACCTTCGTGAGCGGCGGCCTGGACGAGGGCCGCAACGTGGCGCGGATGCTGGCCGGTGCCGGGGCGGTGGTGCTGTCGGTGGACTACCCGCTCAAGCCTTTCCCCGAGCCGATCGAGGTCGGCTTCGCGGCCCTGGAGTGGGCTTACAAGCACCGCGCCAAGCTGGCCGGCAAGGGCGCCCGCCTGTACCTGGCGGGCGAGGAGGCCGGCGGCAACGTGGCCGCCGCGGTGGGCGTGATGGCGCGCGACCGGGCCCATCCGCCGCTGGCCGGCCAGATCCTCCTGTCGCCGATGCTGGACCCCTGCGCCGGCACGCTCTCGCTGCGCAAAGCCTCGACCGACGTCGTGCGTTGCCGCTGGGCCTCGGGGTGGCAGGAGTACCTGAGCAGCCCGATGAACGCCACGCACCCCTATGCGGTGCCGGGCGCGGCGCTGCGCCTGGCCGAACTGGCGCCGACCCTGGTGCTGGTCGGCCAGGACGATGCGATGCGCGACGAGGCCCTGAGCTTCGCGCGGCGCCTGCATGAAGCCGGCATCCCGGTGACGGAGGCGCTGCTGCCTTCGTCGGCCCGGTGTCCGGACGAGTTGTACGACCCCGCGTCCGGGGAATGCGCGTGCTCGGAGACAGTGGGTGGGCATCTGCGCGCGTTCTTCGCTTCCACGGTGCCGCCGCTGCCGCCCCCGGCGTAGGCCCGGCCGGCTGCGCCGGTAGACCCTTTCTCGAAGTCTGTTCGGACCGCCGGCAACCCCGGCAGGGCCGGCTGTCGCCTTCCTGCCGCCACCGCGGCGGGACGGGCTCCTGTTTTCCAAAAGTCATCACGAGGACCTTCACCATGCTGCCAACCAACAACAAGTCGAACCTCCGCCGCCGCGTCTGGCCCGCCGTGACCGGCGTCACGGCCCTGGTGGCCGTCGCCTCGGCGGTGCTGCTCGGATTCCCCAGCTTCAAGGCCGAGGCCAACGACGCGCCGGCGGTCGCGGCGCCGCGTGCCACGCCGGTGTCGGTGGCCGTGGTGGCTGCCACCGAGGTCAACACCTGGGACGAGTTCTCCGGCCGCCTGGAGGCGGTGGAACGCGTCGACGTGCGCTCCCGCGTGTCCGGCGCGGTGCAGACGGTTCATTTCCGCGAGGGCGCGCTGGTCAGGCAGGGCGACCTGCTGGTCACCATCGACCCGGCGCCCTACGCCGCCGAGGTGGAGCGCGCCGAGGCGCAGGTCACCTCGGCCCAGGCCCGCGCCGCTTTCACGCGCAGCGAGCAGGAGCGCGCCCGGCGCCTGTGGGACGACAAGGCCATCGCCCAGCGCGAGCTGGACGAGCGCATCAACGCCCACCGCGAGGCCGAGGCCAGCCTGCGCGCCGCCCAGGCCCAACTGCAGAGCGCCCGCCTGAACCTGGGCTATACCCAGGTGAAGGCGCCGGTCGCCGGCCGCGTCGGCAAGCTGGAAGTGACCGTGGGCAACCTGGTCGCCGCCGGCCCCGGCGCGCCGGTGCTCACGACCCTGGTGTCGGTCAGCCCGATCTACGCGAGCTTCGACGCCGACGAGCAGGTCGTGGTCAAGGCGCTGAAGGAACTGCCGGCCGGCGCCGCCGCGCGCGGCAAGCTGGATGGCATCCCGGTGCAGATGGGCACGGCCGGCCTCGAGGGCACACCCTACGAAGGCCGCCTGCAGCTGATCGACAACCAGGTCGACGCCAGGAGCGGCACGGTGCGCGTGCGCGCCGCATTCGACAACAAGGACGGCCTGCTGATCCCCGGCCAGTTCGCCCGCATCCGCATGGGCCAGGCCAAGAGCGACACCGCACTGCTGGTGAGCGAGCGCGCGGTCGGCACCGACCAGAACAAGAAGTTCGTGATGGTCGTGGGCGAGGACAACAAGGCCGAGTGGCGCGAAGTCACGCTGGGCGCGCCGGCCAACGGCCTGCGCGTGGTGACCAAGGGCCTGAAGGCGGGCGAGCGCGTGGTCGTCAACGGCCTGCAGCACATCCGGCCGGGCGCCCTGGTGGCACCGACGGCCGTGAGCATGGACGGCAAGACCGAAGCGCAGGCCCAGAGCGTGGCCAGCGCCGCCAAGTCCTGATGGACGACGGCAACCGGAGGGAATTCACATCATGAATCTATCGAAGTTCTTCATCGATCGGCCGATCTTCGCGGGCGTGCTCTCGCTGCTGATGCTGATCGCCGGCCTGATCGCCCTGCGCGGCCTGCCGATCTCCGAGTACCCCGAAGTGGCGCCGCCCTCGGTGGTGGTGCGCGCGCAGTACCCGGGCGCCAACCCGAAGGTGATCGCCGAGACGGTGGCCACGCCGATCGAGGAGCAGATCAACGGCGTCGAGAACATGCTCTACATGAGCAGCCAGGCCACCACCGACGGCGTGATGACGCTCACGGTGACCTTCAAGCTCGGCACCGACCCCGACAAGGCGCAACAGCTGGTGCAGAACCGCGTCACGCAGGCCGAGCCGCGCCTGCCGGAGGAAGTGCGGCGCCTGGGCGTGACCACGATCAAGAGCTCGCCCGACCTCACGATGGTGGTGCACCTCGTGTCGCCCAACGAGCGCTACGACATCAACTACCTGCGCAACTTCGCGGTGCTCAACGTCAAGGACCGGCTCGCGCGCATCGAGGGCGTGGGCCAAGTCAACATCTTCGGCGGCGGCGACTATTCCATGCGCGTCTGGCTGGACCCGCAGAAGGTGGCGCAGCGCGGCCTGTCGGCCGGCGACGTGGTGGCGGCCATCCGCAGCCAGAACATCCAGGCCGCGGCCGGGGTGGTCGGCGCCTCGCCGGGCCTGGCGGGCGTGGACATGCAACTGTCCATCAACGCCCAGGGGCGCCTGCAGAACGAAGAGGAGTTCGGCGACATCATCGTCAAGAGCGGCGCCGACGGGCAGGTCACGCGTCTGCGCGACCTGGGCCGCATCGAGCTGGGCGCGGCCGACTACTCGCTGCGCTCGCTGCTGAACAACGACCAGGCAGTGGGCATCGGCGTGTTCCAGGCGCCGAACTCCAACGCGCTCGACATCTCGGCCAACGTGCGCAAGACGATGGACGAGATCAAGAAGAACATGCCCGAGGGCGTGGAGTACCGCATCGCCTACGACCCGACGCAGTTCGTGCGCGCCTCCATCGAGTCGGTGGTGCACACGCTGCTGGAGGCCATCGTGCTGGTGGTGCTGGTGGTGATCCTGTTCCTGCAGACCTGGCGCGCCTCGATCATTCCGCTGCTGGCCGTGCCGGTGTCGGTGGTCGGCACCTTCGCCGTGCTGCACGTGCTGGGCTTCTCGATCAATGCGCTGTCGCTGTTCGGGCTGGTGCTGGCGATCGGCATCGTGGTGGACGACGCGATCGTGGTGGTGGAGAACGTCGAGCGCAACATCGAGGCCGGGCTCACCCCGCGCGAGGCGACCTACCGCGCCATGCGCGAAGTGTCGGGCCCGATCATCGCGATCGCGCTGGTGCTGGTGGCGGTGTTCGTGCCGCTGGCCTTCATCAGCGGCCTGACCGGCCAGTTCTACCGGCAGTTCGCGGTCACGATCGCGATCTCGACGGTGATCTCGGCGATCAACTCGCTCACGCTGTCGCCCGCGCTCGCCGCGCTGCTGCTCAAGGGGCACGACGAGCCCAAGGACGCGCTCACGCGCGGCATGGACCGCGCCTTCGGCTGGTTCTTCCGCGGCTTCAACAAGGTCTTCCACCGCGGCTCGGAGGCCTACAGCAGCGGCGTCAAGGGCGTGATCTCGCGCAAGACGCTGATGCTCGTGATCTACCTGGCGCTGGTGGGCCTGACCTTCGGCCTGTTCAAGGCGGTGCCCAGCGGCTTCGTGCCGACGCAGGACAAGCAGTACCTGATCGGCTTCGCCCAACTGCCCGACGGCGCCACGCTGGACCGCACGGAGGACGTGATCCAGCGCATGGGCGAGATCGCCAAGAAGAACCCGAACGTCGAGGACGCGGTGTCCTTCCCGGGCCTGTCGATCAACGGCTTCACCAACAGCTCCAACTCGGGCATCGTGTTCGCCACGCTCAAGCCCTTCGACGAGCGCCGGCGTGCCGACCAGAGCGGCGCCGCGGTGGCGGGCCAGCTCAACCAGCAGTTCGCCGGCATCCAGGACGCCTTCATCGTGATGTTCCCGCCGCCGCCGGTGGCGGGCCTGGGCACCACGGGCGGCTTCAAGCTGCAGCTGGAGGACCGCGGCTCGGTGGGCTACGACCAGATGGACGCGGCGGTCAAGGCCTTCATGGCCAAGGCGCGCCAGGCGCCCGAGCTGGCCGGCATGTTCACGAGCTGGCAGGTCAACGTGCCGCAGCTGTACGCGGACATCGATCGCACCAAGGCGCGCCAGCTCGGCGTGCCGGTGACGGACATCTTCGAGGCCATGCAGGTCTACCTCGGCAGCCTGTACGTGAACGACTTCAACAAGTTCGGCCGCACCTACACCGTGCGGGTGCAGGCGGATGCGCCGTACCGCGCACGCGCCGAGGACATCGGCCTGCTGAAGGTGCGCTCCAACACCGGCGAGATGGTGCCGCTGTCGGCGCTGATGAAGGTGGGCTCCAGCTTCGGCCCCGAACGTGCCATGCGCTACAACGGCTACCTCTCGGCCGACGTCAACGGCGCGCCCGCGCCCGGCTTCTCCTCGGGCCAGGCGCAGGACGCGATCGAGCGCATCGCCGCCGAGACCCTGCCCCCGGGCGTGGGCTTCGAATGGACCGAGCTCACCTACCAGGAAATCCTGGCCGGCAATTCGGCGGTGCTGGTGTTCCCGCTCGCCATCCTGCTGGTGTTCCTGGTGCTGGCCGCGCAGTACGAAAGCCTGACGCTGCCGCTGTCGATCATCCTGATCGTGCCGATGGGCCTGCTGGCCGCGATGACGGGCGTGTGGATCTCCGGCGGCGACAACAACGTCTTCACGCAGATCGGGCTGATCGTGCTGGTGGGCTTGTCGGCGAAGAACGCGATCCTGATCGTGGAGTTCGCGCGCGAGCTGGAATTCGCCGGCCGAACGCCGATCCAGGCCGCGATCGAGGCGAGCCGCCTGCGGCTGCGCCCGATCCTGATGACCTCCATGGCCTTCGTGATGGGTGTGCTGCCGCTGGTGCTGGCCAAGGGCGCGGGCTCCGAGATGCGCTCGGCGATGGGCGTGGCGGTGTTCGCCGGGATGATCGGGGTGACGGCCTTCGGCCTGTTCCTGACGCCGGTGTTCTACGTGGCCCTGCGCAGGCTGACCGGCAACAGGCCGCTCAAGCTGCACGGCGAGGTGCCCCGCATGGCGGACGACGACAGCTTCGTCTCGGCCGACCATCCTGCGCATCCAGGCGGTGGCGCCTCCGGCCATGCCGGTGGCGGGGGCGGTCTGCGGCCCCAGCCGGCGGCGCCCTTGAAGGCGCACGAATGAACGAGGGCGTTGGCTCTCCAGACTGAAGAAAGCGGATCATGAAACTCGATCGAAGCACTTTCATCCGGCCCTTGCGCGCGGCGCTGGTGCCGCTCATGGCGGCCCTGGTGCTGGCCGGCTGCGCCACCGCCGTGCCGGAGGCGCCGAGCGTGCAGGCGCCGGCGCAGTTCAAGGAACAGGCGGCAGCGCCGGCCGAAGGGCAGTGGACCCGCGCCAGGCCCGCCGAGGCGCAGCCGCGCGGCGAATGGTGGCGTGCCTTCAACGACCCGGTGCTCGATGCCCTGGTCGCGCGCGCCGACAGCGCCAACAACAGCATCCAGGCCGCGGCGGCGCGGCTGGCCGAGGCGCGCTCGCTGGTGCGCAGCGCCGATGCGAACCGCGCCCCGCAGCTCGGCCTGGGCGCGGGCGCCAGCCGGCAGCGCGGGCTGGACCGCAACCAGAGCACGCAGCCCTCGACGCTGATCAGCGCGGGCCTGGACTTCTCCTACGAGCTCGACCTGTTCGGCCGTCTCTCGAAGGCCAGCGACGCCGCCCGCCTGGACGCCGAATCGCGCGAAGGCCTGTTGCAGAGCACGCGCCTGCTGGTGCAGGCCGAAACCGCGCAGACCTACCTGGCGCTGCGCGCCATCGACGACGAGCGGCAACTGGTGCGCGAGACCGTCGAGGCCTACCGTGACACGCTGCGCCTCACGCAGCAGCGCCATCAGGCCGGCGACATCGCCGAGCTGGACGTCGCCCGCGTCGAGACCGAGATGGCCTCCACCGAATCGGACGCGCTCACGCTGGACCGCCGCCGCGCCGAGCTGGAGCATGCGCTGGCCGTGCTGACCGGCGAGGCCGCGTCCAGCTTCGAGATGAAGACCGAGCGCTGGACCACCGCCTTGCCGGTGATCCCGGCCGGGGTGCCGGCCACGGTGCTGACGCGCCGGCCCGATGTCTCCGCCGCGCAGAAGAGCGTGCTGGCGGCGCAGTCGCGCGTAGGCGTGGCGCAGACCGCATGGTTCCCGAACATCTCGCTGACCGGCGGCGCCGGCTATGCCTCGTCGGAACTGGGCGACCTGTTCAAGTGGTCGGCGCGTTCGTGGGGCATCGGCGCGCTGCTGTCCCTGCCGCTGCTCGACGGCGGCCGCCGCGAGGCCGGCGTGCAGGGGGCGAATGCCCAGCTCGACGGCGCGCTCGCCGGCTACCGCGAACAGGTACTGACGGCCTTCCGGGACGTGGAGGACCAGCTGTCCTCGCTGCGCATCCTGGAGGCCCAGTCGGAAGTGCAGGGCAAGGCGGTGGCCTCGGCCACGCGGGCCACGCAGCTGTCCGACACGCGCTACCGCAACGGCTACATCAGCCAGCTCGACCTGCTCGATGCGCGCCGCAGCGAACTGCGCAACCGGCGCCAGGCGCTGCAGGTGCGGTCCGCGCAGTACCAGGCCACCGTGGGCTTGATACGGGCGTTGGGCGGCGGCTGGACGGCCGGCGATGCGGTGGCGCAGGCCGCGCCCGCGGCCCAGGTGGCGGCCCGCTGAGCGCCAGCTGGGAAAGCCGGCCTCAGTCCAGACCGGCGCGGTGACGCGGCAAGGGGTCGTGCCGGTCGACGACAATGCCGGCATGAACGAGAGAACCGGGCGCCTCAAGGCCCGCAGCGTCATGGTGCTGGGCACCACCAGCGGTGCCGGCAAGAGCTGGCTGGCCACTGCCCTGTGCCGCTGGTATGCGCGTCAGGGCCTGAAGGTCGCGCCCTTCAAGGCGCAGAACATGAGCAACAACGCGCGCGTGGTGGCCGGCGGGGAGATCGGCAGCGCGCAATACTTTCAGGCCCTGGCGGCGCGCGCCGTACCCGACGTGCGCATGAATCCTCTGTTGCTCAAGCCCGAACGCGACACGCACAGCCAGGTCGTGCTGATGGGCCAGGTCAGCGCCGAACTGACGGCCATGCCCTGGCGCGGCCGCAGCGAGCGCGTGTGGCCGCAGATTGCGCAGGCGCTCGACGAACTGCGCGCCGACAACGATGTCGTCGTGATCGAGGGCGCCGGTTCGCCGGCCGAGATCAACCTGATGGACAGCGACATCGTCAACCTGCGTGTGGCGCGTCATGCCGATGCGCGCTGCCTGCTGGTGACCGACATCGACCGCGGCGGCGCCTTCGCGCATCTGTACGGCACCTGGGCCCTGATGCCCCAAGCCGACCGCGCGCGCCTGGCCGGCTTCGTGCTCAACAAGTTTCGCGGCGATGCCGCGCTGCTCGCACCCGCGCCCGCTCGCCTGCGCGAGCTGACCGGCGTGCCCACCGTCGCGACCCTGCCCATGTGGTGGCAGCACGGCCTGCCCGAGGAGGATGGCGTGTTCGACGAGCGCGGCAGCGCGCCGGGCGAGGTGCGCCTCACGGTGGCCGTGGTCGCCTATCCGCGCATCAGCAACCTCGACGAGTTCCAGCCGCTGAAGAACATCGAGGGCCTGCGCCTGCGCTGGGCGCGCAGCCCCGCCGAACTGGCCGGCGCGGACTGGATCGTGCTGCCCGGCTCGAAGAACACCAGCGGCGACCTGGCCTGGCTGCGTGCGCAGGGGCTCGACCGCGCCGTGGCAGCGCATGCCGCGCAAGGCGGCGCGGTGCTGGGCATCTGCGGCGGGCTGCAGATGCTGGGCGAGGCCCTGATCGATCCGCATGGCGTGGACGGCAACGCGCCGGGTCTCGGCCTGCTGCCGCTGGTGACCGTGTTCGCGCAGGACAAGACGGTGCGCCTGCGCGAGACGCGCTTCGGTGCGCTCGAGGGCTGCTGGGCTGCGTTGTCCGGCGTGGCGTTGCGGGGCTACGAGATCCACCACGGGCAGACCGCGCCCCATCCCGCGATGGCGGCTGCCGGCGACCCTGCGCACCCGGCCATGCCCAAGGACCTGGCCTGGCGCAACGCGCGCGGCAACGTGCTGGGCCTGTATCTCCACGGCCTGTTCGAGGACCCGGCCGTGCTGCAGGCGCTGTTCGGCGCGCGTGCGCGCACGCTGGCGTCCGTGTTCGACGGTCTGGCCGACCGGATCGACGCGCACTTTGAAGCCGGCGCACTGCGCGGCCTGATCGAATGACACTTGAACTCCCCGCCGTCGAGGCCATCGACGATGCCGCGCTCTCTGCGCGGCTCCAACACCTACTCGACCACAAGACCAAGCCGCTGGGCGCGCTGGGCCGGCTGGAGGCGCTGGCGCTGCGGGTCGGGCTGATCCTCGGCAGCGAGGCGCCGGCGCTGGAGGCGCCGCAGATGCTAGTCTGTGCCGGCGACCATGGACTGGCGGCGCGCGGCGTCTCGGCCTTCCCGAGCGACGTCACCTGGCAGATGGTGGAGAACTTCCTCGCCGGCGGGGCTGCCGTGAGCGTGCTGGCACGGCAGCACGGGCTCGCGCTCACGGTGGTGGACTGCGGCGTGCGGCATGACTTCGCGCCGCGGGTGGGCCTGCGGCTCTGCAACATCGCGCCGGGCACCGCGGACGCCTCTTCCGGCCCGGCGATGAGCGCCGCGCAATGCGAACAGGCCATCGCCAATGGCATGGCGCTGGTGCGCGGGCTGCCGGGCAATGCCGTGCTGCTGGGCGAGATGGGCATCGGCAACACCTCCGCCGCCTCGATGCTGCTGGCGCGGCTGGCGGGGCTGGACATCGATGCCTGCACCGGCAGCGGCACCGGCCTCGACGCGGCCGGCCTGGCGCGCAAGCGCGCGCTGCTGCGCGAGGTGCTGGCCTTGCATGCCGACGCGGGCACGCCGCTGGGCGCGCTCGCGGCCTTCGGTGGCTTCGAGGTCGCCACGCTGGTCGGTGCCGTGCTGCAGGCAGCCGAGGAACGGCGCGTGATCGTGGTCGACGGCTTCATCGCCGGCGCCGCCGTGCTGGTGGCCAACGCGTTGCGTCCGCACGTGGTGCAGCGCTGCGTGGCGGCGCATGCGTCCGCGGAGCCGGGGCATCGCCTGTTGCTCGAAGCGCTCGGCCTGTCGCCCCTGCTGGCCCTGGACCTGCGGCTGGGCGAAGGCTCCGGCGCCGCGCTCGCCTGGCCACTGCTCGAATCGGCCTGCCGCATCCTGCGCGAGATGGCGAGCTTCGAATCGGCCGGCGTGTCGCAGCGGGACGCATGATGCAGGGCCTGCGCCACTTCCTGCTGGCGCTGCAGTTCTTCACGCGCGTGCCGGTGACGGGGCGGCTGGCCGGCTGGGTCGGCTTCAGTCCCGCGATGCTGCGGGCGAGCGCGGCGCATTTTCCGGGCGTGGGATGGCTGGTCGGCGCGGTGGCGGCGGCCGTGTTCCTGCTCGCGCAGGCGGGGCTGCCCGGGATGGCGGGGGCCGCGGCTGCCGCGCTGCTGTCGACCATCGCGACGGTGCTGCTGACCGGTGCCTTTCACGAGGATGGCCTGGCGGATGTCGCCGACGGCCTCGGCGGCTCCGCGGACCGTGCGCGCGCGCTGGAGATCATGAAGGACTCGCGCATCGGGGCCTTCGGTGCGATCGCGCTGGTGCTGGCACTGGGCCTGAAGATCGCACTGCTGGCCGCGTTGGCGGGGCAGGGCGCGATGATCGCGGCAAGCGCCTTGCTGGCGGCGCATGTGCTGTCGCGGTTGGCGCCGCTGTTCCTGATCCGCTGGCTGCCTCACGTCGGCAACGAGGGGACGAGCAAGTCCAAGCCGCTGGCGGACGCGATCGGCGGTGGGGCCTTGGTGGTGGGCGCTCTGTATGCGCTGCCGGCCGCGGCCTTGCTGCTGGCGACGCATCCGCCGATGCGGGCAGCAACTGCACTGCTGGCCTGCGGGCTTGGCGCGTTCCTGGTGGCGCGGCTGCTGCTGCGGCGGCTGCAGGGCTTCACGGGGGACGGGCTGGGCGCTACGCAGCAGGTGTGCGAGCTCGCCGTCTATGTGGCGTTGGCGTGGCAGGCATGAGACGACTGATGTCGGGTGTTGACCTGCTTCTCTCTTCAAGGGGGGAGGGCGCTGTTTCCTTGTTTTTGCGTTGTTGGTTGTTTGGCGCGGGAGCCTTGAATTTGGCTCTTGGGCCTTTGTTTTGGCCTTGCTTGTTGG
>NZ_BAABGJ010000077.1:0-387 GCF_039541515.1 Variovorax defluvii | reverse complement strand
CGCAGAACTCGCTACGCGCCCTTCGGGCGCTGCGCTCAAACAGCTGCGGCGAGTCAGTTCACGAAGCACGCCTGTCCTTCGGCAGGCGTGCGGGCCGGTTGCACTGCGCTCCTCGGCGCGCACAGAGGGGAGTGGGTCGGGCCATCGCTGCGCTCGGCCACCAACGGCTCGCTGCGCTTCGCGCAGAGTGTCGCAAGCTATGGCTTGCTCCAGTTGGTGAAGTCTCCGGCGCATGAGCTGGCGCAACGTGCGTGGAGATCCACTGCACTCACATCCCCACCCCCCAAACAAGTACGCGCCATGGCGCGTTGGAGTTCCATCCCCTCTGCGCGTGCCGAGGAGCGCAGTGCATCCGGCCCGCACGCCTGCCGAAGGACAGGCGTGCTT